>CBKWHA010000045.1:0-27184 GCA_966674115.1 uncultured Chitinophagaceae bacterium | reverse complement strand
GTTTGGTTATCAGATGTTGACTCTGTAATCAAGTAAGCAGGCTCAGTAGATTCGAAAGGTTTTATAAAACGCAATTCAAAGTCAATTCTTTCCCCATCCGTAATTTTTTTAATTTCTTGCTCACCTTTTCCAACATCTCCTTTTTCACTATCCCAGGCAGATACAAAGCCTACTGTTCCATCAGTGCCCCTGTATTCTTTTTTCATTTGGGGATCCATTTGAGCCCAGACGCTGTAGTTATCCTGATTTTTCAGAAATTTAATGTACTCAAAAACTTCCTGTTTCGGTTTATTGATGGTTACTTCCCTCTCTACAGCATAATCCTTTTTAACGAATAATGCGGTGATCAATGCAATGGCAGCAAGGCCCAGAATGGTGAATAGAATTCCTTTTACAATTTTCATTTCGGTTGCTTTTAGGTGAGTGATTATTCTTCAATTTCGGAAAAATATATTTCTTACTGCAAGGTTTTTTCCCAAAAAGCGATTTCAACTTAGTCATACCTCCGACCCTTACTGTACAAGAAATCCCTGAAGGAGCGTGACAGAGAGTAACACATCTCAACCTCGCCCCTCACCACACATTTCCTGGACAGGAGTCGCTGTATTTATTTCCAATAATGAAACCAATCAGGATTTCATGAGTCCCTTTGCTATAGGTGTTTAAATTGGATGTTGTATGATCGTAAGCATAGCTAATGTTGAACGTATTGAAAACATGAAGTCCAAACATCCCTGCATAACCATCCTTATGCCGGTAGCTTGCGCCCAGCCATAAGGTATTCTGGTATTGAAGTTTGAGATTGGTTTCCACTTGTACCGGTAATGGCTGAACATACTTCAACATCAATGAAGGAATCAGGTTAAAGTCTTCATCAATTAAAAACCGTCTACCTGCCGTTGCAAACAAGTGCGGCACTGTTTTGCCGGTTGATGCAGTAACCGTGTTGTTAGAATAATCGAGCTTTGAAGGAATGATCTGCTGAGCAGAAAGGCCTGCAAAATAATCTGCAGAGTACAGGTAAAGGCCGGCTGTCAGATCGACATTGGTTTTACGTAGTACATCAGAGGAACTAACTACTGGGTCGACAGAAACAGAACCGAAGTTCAGTTTAGAAGCATCCAGACTATACTTGCTGGCCCCCACGCCAAATCCAGCTGCTATTGAAGTGCGTGGGCTTAACCCTACATGGTAGGCATATGTTCCATAGATGCTTGTATTGCGTAAAGCCCCTGCAACATCATTAAACACCTGCACTCCTACACCATGATGTGGTTCTGCAGCCGTATATGTTTCCCAATATCGCTGGCCTCGAGGGTTTTCTCCGGGAACATCAAAAGAAGTAGCCGTAGTGCGGTAATTGTTTTTACCGATTGGTGCCTGCACTGATGCATAAGTTGTCACCGGCGAACCACTGATGCCTGTCCATTGATGGCGGTGACTTATTTTGATATCCGCATAGTTTTCAATGCCTGATAAAGCGGGATTGATTATATACTGATTCAAGATGTACTGTGTATAATGAGGTTTCTGTTGCGCCAGGCTGTTGAGTGCGCAACAGAAGCAGATGGATAGAAAAGAGAGCTTGTTCATCCGATAAATCATTTATTATTTATTTTAGAATCATGACCCAGCCGGAGAAGGGTTTTAGTCCATTTTTCAGGTCGATGATGTAGTAATATGTACCTAAGGGCAAAGGCTTTCCTTTGAGCTTTCCGTCCCACTGCTTAGCATAGCCGGCGCTTTCGTACACCTTTTGCCCGTAACGGTTGAATACGGACAGATCTGCTTCGGGATATGTATTCAGTTGCAAAATGTTCCAGGTATCGTTGATGCCATCGCCATTGGGAGAAAACACATTGGGGATAGTGATCTTTTTATAAACCCGGATGAAGACACTGTCACTGGCTGTACCACAACCCATTGCAGAGGAAACATTCAGTTTATATGTAAAGTCATAATCAGGTGTAACAACAGGGTTCAGGATGGTGCTGTTGTTCATGTAATTAGGAGGGGTCCAGTAGTAAGAGACATTAGTGCCTCCTGCTGTACCTGAGAGTTGTACGGTATTACCTTCATAAATTTTTTGGTCGGGACCGGCGTTGGCAACAGGTTTCTTCCAAACAAAGACCGTTACGGTATCATAGCCCCTACATGCTCCATTGCTTACTGTAAGGATGTATGAGGTGGTATCGGCAGGTGTGGCTAACGTGGTAGCACTATTAGGATTTGCAACAGCATTTGATGGAGACCAACTGTAAGAAGTGCCGCCGCTGCCCATAAGGGTAGCAGACGCCCCTTCGCATATGGCCACATCGCTACCTGCATTTGCTACAGGTGACATATTGAAAGATACTTCAACAGAATCTTTATTACTACAACCCAGCGCGGTGGTGAGTGTTACATAGTACTTACCACTATTATCCAAAGTGATCTTATTTATTACAGGGTTTCGTTCATTACTTACAAAACCACCAGGACCAGTCCACTGGTAATTGGCACCAACATTAGAAGCAGAGAGACGCAGGGTGTCACCTGTACAAGCCGGATTGTTGCTGGACGCTTCCGGGTTGGGTTTTCCCTGCACATTGATGGTCAATTTATTGGAAAATATACGGCAATTTGTGGAAGAGATACTGAAGCCTTCAGCTACAGCCAGCCGGTATTGGTAAGCCCCGGTGTCGGTAGGCAGGCGGGTGTAGGAAGTAAGGGTAGCACCGGCGATATCTATCCAGGATGTTCCCTTATCCTTGCTGACCTGCCATTGGTATGAAGGATTGCTGTAGCCTGAAGTAATCGAGCTGTTGAAGTTAAAAGATGTTTTATCCTCCTGGCAAACCTCTTTGGAAGTAAGGCCACCGTTCATTTGCACTGTCAACTTAGGGCCACAAGGGCGAAAGGTAATATCGTCTAAAGCCAGGTCGTTACCATAGCCTCCCTGAGCATTATTTACCATACGCAATACTATTTCCGGTGCATTGACAGGCGTCGTAAAATAGAAACCGTATTGTTTCCATTGCGGAGCAGCACTTACGTTTATTTCACCGGTATTGTAGGTCTGCAGCACGGTGCCAGAAGGTGTTTCGATCGAAAAAGTAATATTGGGCTTGATACTATTTTCAAACCTCATCAAATTGATGATCCAGGCTGCAAATTCATAAGTGATGCCGCTACATAAGCCTTTCACTGTATCCAAATAAAAAGCGCCAGGCTGGTGGGAGGCATTCACCAGCATAAAATAACCATTTGGATCGCCTGTATGATCGGTAGATAAATTATGCCAGGTATTGTTATAACAGCTGGAGGTTCTATTTTCTATGGTATAATACCCATCGTTGGGGCAATCAGCAGAGAGGAATGAGTAACTGGTAGTAGCGGCCTTCAGGGGCTGTCCAGGGTTTGAACCAGAGCCGAATGTAATATTCACTACTGGGTCACCCAAGCTACCGTTACATAATTGGGCTCTTACCGGCGCCATCATGAAAATAAAGCAAACAAAGAATAACAAACGGGTAAGTGGTAGCATGGGTAAAATCAACATAAAATGGCTTGCAATATGCTTTTATCTCCTAAAACTATTCAATAATTGTCAGATTAACTGATAAATAACTTGTTTATAGAGACGAACATTGAGCGGATTGGTAAGGCAATGCAAAATGTAGAGGAAGGGGCGCCTGTCTATAAAAGGGTGATGTAAATGTGTATAAGGTAATTGTTAACCCATATTTAAAAAAGGACGGGTTCCTTGTTACGCCGAATCCCAATTGATAAATTTATAAGACAGATTTTAAAACTACACTTATGAAAATTGGAGATTTACCCTTGTACGCTTTTTTGTTTAGTGTTGGTCTCATCAACAGCTCTACAGCTGAAGCACAACGCTATTATAGAAATTATCACAGGAATTACCACAGAGGTTACAATTACCACCGCCATGCTTATCCTGTACGGGTACAAAGGGTAGTGTATGATTATTATCCCCGCTATGTGACTCCATACAGGAGCTATCCTTATTCCTATGGTGATGGTTATTTTTACAGGCCTTACGGATCAACTATTCAAGTTGTTGCACCACGCATAGGCGTACGCGTAACAGTATTACCCAGGGGTTACCGCCCGGTTTACATGGATGGCCAGGTTTTCTTTTATTCCAATGGCATTTTTTACC
This sequence comes from uncultured Chitinophagaceae bacterium, assembly GCA_966674115.1. Taxonomy (GTDB): domain Bacteria; phylum Bacteroidota; class Bacteroidia; order Chitinophagales; family Chitinophagaceae; genus Flavisolibacter. Next base: position 23,016 of record CBKWHA010000045.1, on the reverse strand, counting down.
GCCGGGCAGATCGTGAATATGAGGTAGTGCGGGCCCCTATAGGAGCAGAATTACCCGAGCTACCGGATCAAGCCAAAGTGATTGTGATTGATGGCCAGAAATACTATGAATATGATGGCACTTATTTCAAGGAACGGATCAGACAAAACGGAGAAATCTGGTATGAAGTAGTAGGTAAGGACGGCAGGTTACAAACAGATAGGGCAGATGCGCCAGCAAGGGATGTTCGTCCAGGATCGCTGTTCAACGAACTACCACCTGATTGTAAGATGGTGATCATTAACAATCAAAAGTATTATGTTTCGCCTGATCATGATTATTATGAAGAAGTGATTGAAAATAACCGATTGTATTATAGGGTTACAGAAACACCTTAAGAGAAAAAGAAAGCCAGTAAGCATACTTACTGGCTTTAACGCTTTATAAGCGTATTCAGATATTTGGATGGAGCAACCCGGTTAGGCGATACTAACCGAAGGTTTCCATGAATAATCTGTAGATGTCATGAATACCTCCTTTACTTTGGTGAATTATAAAGATAGGGCAAAAAATAAAACCCCACAACAAAAGTTGCGGGGCGCTATCAAGAGCCACACGAGAGAACGTTAGTAAATAGTTTTAGCTCCTACAAAGTTACCAGAGGCGTCAAACGCTACAGCGTACTTGGTATTATTAGCGTCCAGTAACACAACATAACCTTTTACCGAGCCGGCGATAGTAACGGCAAATGCCTTGTTGAACACGTAGTTTGGATAAGTTGTTTCCAGGTAAGTAAGGGCTGTTGCGGGCAATGCCGATTGTGCAACTTCCTGGTGTTTACCCTGTTTGGCTGGTAATTGGATCCTGCTCTGGAATACATTGCTGGCATCAAAAACAGTAGCATACAGGCCATTGTTCTTAGATATTACAACTAAACTACTGTCCCTGTTTCTGAAAGCTTTCACCAGTGTATCACCTGCATAATTGCTGGCCATGTAACTCGTAACTACTGAAGGCAAAGCAGATAAAGCCACGGTGTCTTTATGTTTGCCTTCACGAGCTTCAAAACGGCCGCCACGATGCCAGCCACGGCCATGGAAGTCTCCCTTTTCACGTTGTTCCAGCACTTTTACAAAGCTTCCATCAACATCAAACTGGATACCTACGGGCTTGTCGTTGTAATAAATGATCACTACATAACCTGTAGTTGTTAGTTCACTATTTTTGATAGCAAAAGCCTTATGAAAGCTATACCCGGAATAGTTGGCTGTAAGGTATGCTGCAATATCCGTCGGTAAATTTGTCTCTGCCACTATCTCCCTTTTTTCATCCCGGGCACAGGGTTGAATAATATAAACTGAATCTGCAGTGGTACTGAGATTAGCAGAAATGGAGGCTGTTTCACTGGCAAGAACAGCAATAGTATCTGATGAGTTGGTATCAGTTGATTCATTCTCCAATTCTTTTGAACAGGAAGTAATTGCAAAAGCAAGGGCTGCAAGGGCATAGAATGAGCCCTTCCAATTTAGTTGGATCTTCATATAGTTTACTAATTAAAGTTGTTAATGAAATTTTTCAAAAATGTGAGTTGAACAGGTTTTAAAAATGCATCATAGGCGCAATTTTTTAAATCACTTGCCAATAATTTCAGTGTTCAAAGGACTAAAAAACAAATGTGAGGTTTAACGAGAACTTCGCAATATCGGTGAATGAAAGGAATGTATCGGAGTTTGACGAGTGACGAATTACGAGTGGCGCATTGGGGAAAAATCGTTTGTGGTTTGATCTATCTTGTTTTCCATTCTTTTATAAAATCTGCATAGCGATCACTGATAGGTAATTCTGTTGATTTGAGTTGCACTTTTTTGTTGACGAGCGACCTTATTTTAGCAAGGGGCACAACATAGCTACGGTGGATGCGTTTGAAGCGATTGGCGGGAAGTTTTTCGAGGATCGCTTTCAGTGTCATTAATGTCATCACGGGCCGTGCACCTGTACGATGAATCTTCAAATAATCGTCTACACTTTCAATATATTCAATTTCATCCAGTTCTATTTTTACCAACTGATATTCGGATCGTACAAAAAGTGCGTCACTGGCATCTGATTTTTCCTTTCTTATGTATTGGAAGTAACTAATTACTTTATTTACAGCTTTGGCAAAGCGTTCTGGTTGAATTGGCTTTAAAAGGTAATCCAGTGCATCCAGTTCAAACCCTTCATGGGCAAACTCTTTATGTGCTGTCGTAAAAATAACTACAGGTTTTTCCGGCAATGAGCGCACCAGGTCAATTCCAGAAATATCAGGCATATTGATATCAACAAACAATAAATCAACAGGATAATTTCGCAGAAACTCAGCACCTGCGAGGGGATCATCATATGCATGCAAAAGCCTTAAGGCAGGGAAAGTGGCAATATACCCTTTTAGAAGCTCCAGGGCCAAAGGCTCGTCATCGATAGCTACACATTTGATCTGCATCAATAATCGTTTATGGTTTATGGTTTATTGTTAGTTGGACTGTGAAGAGTCCATTTTCGGTATTGATGGTTAAGGAGTGCCTGCCGGGGTAGAAATGCTCCAGGCGTTTCCTGGTATTGCTGATGCCAATGCCGGTGCTTTCAAACTTATTTTGCGTTTCAAATATTTTGTTCTGACAGAAGAAGACAATTGCGTTATCCTCTGCCATGATCCTTATTATAATCACAGATGGCTCATGGCTACTGATGCCATATTTGAACACATTTTCTACAAACGTCATGAGGATCAGCGGTGCAATTTGCTTATTTTCCGTATTTCCTGTTACTGAAAAGTCCAATTGTACTTTATTGTTTAACCGGAGGCGTTGCAGGTCGATGTAATCGCTGATGTAAGCGACTTCATCTTGTAAGGAAACGAAATTTCTCTTTACCTCGTCGGTTGCATAACGCATGATATTGGACAGTTTTAAAATAGCAGCAGGGGTATGCTCGCTTTTTAAGACTGCCATTGAATAGATATTGTTTAACGTATTGAATAAAAAATGTGGGTGGATCTGAGCTTTTAAGAAGGATAATTCCGCAGTTGCTTTTTCTGCCTCTGCCTGGGCCGCCCGCTGTTCTGTATTGCGCCATTGCCTTATTATTTGGAATGCCATACCCAATGACCAGATCATTATGAATAAAACGATGCTAACAATGTCAATATGAAATGCTCTTTGGGGTGGATGCCCTCCTGGTCCAGGAATGGGGCCATTCCTAAAAGGTGGGGGCTCCTGCATTGGCGGCAACGGTGGCCTTTCAAATGTCACAATCCGCTCAAAGGGCTGGAGAAAATAAATTCCAAGAAGTAACAAGGCCGCAATGGTAAAATAAATACCGTATTTTCTGTGCAGGTATAATTTAGGAATCAGTACATAAACGTTCAAGTAAAACAGTGACAAATAAACCGAGAAGAAAATAAGGTAAGGTGCACTTAAGGGGTTAAGGGACATTCTTCCGCCCATTGGTGAAAATGAAACAAAACTTATTATGAGGCTAAAGAATAATAGCCATCCAATTATATGAATGAGAATTCCACTTGCTTTTGATGAATACATAGAAATAATATGCTAAATAACAAACTAGAAAATTAGCACATTAACAAATGTAGAAATGATATGCAATTAATTCATCAATGGAATTAAAGGAGCCAGGTGGATGCTCCACTTCAGGAGACTATTGCCTGAGTATATACAGCACTTGTTTGTGGGCTCAAAAACTGCTGGAACCAGTAGCCTGAAGATTTGATGATCCGGCGTTGCGAGGCAAAATCGGTGTATACCAGCCCAAATCTTTGCCTGTATCCCTCCGCCCATTCAAAATTGTCGGTAAATGTCCAGTAGAAATAACCATTTACAGGAACGCCTTCCTTTTTTGCCCGGAGTACCTGGGCAATGTAGTCCTGCATGTATTGAATACGTTGTGGGTCATGCACATGATTGTTTACCAAAATATCGTTGAATGCGGCTCCATTTTCTGTTACTATGATATTTTTTACCCCCTTGTAAGCAGCCACTTTTTTCAGGATATGATAAATGCTTTCGGGATATATTTCCCAGTTCATGGTGGTTGCAGCCACATTCCGCTGGTTTGCTTTTATAACTCTTGCATGTACATGTGGGAAAACCGGTGAGTATTTTACAATTTCCCTTGTATAATTCTGAATTCCAATAAAGTCCATGTCAAAAGGCATAATACTTTCGTCTCCGGCTTCCATGAACTTTTCAACTTGTTGTAAAAGCTTGAAGTCATTTATGGGATAACCCAGGCCCAGTAAAGGTTCCAAAAACATACGGTTCATTAAGGTATCAACCCTGGTTGCGGCCTCCATATGCTGCTTTGTTAGTTCAACAGGCTCAATCAGTGAAGCTGAGAACGTAGTGCCCACCTTACTATTACCTTTTAGCGATTTAATGATCCTCCCGCCCAGCGCCTGGCATAAAACGGCGTGATGTGCGGCTGCCATAAAATTGTTTAACCCTTTTCTGCCTGGTGCATGTATGCCTAAAAAATGACCTGCACCAGTAAATACCAAAGGTTCATTCAACACCATCCAGTTATTCACTCGATCGCCAAAGTGCAATATGCAGGTTTCCACATAATCGGTAAACCAGTTCAGAATTTCCCTGTTGGTCCAACCACCTTTTAACTCCAAAGCCTGCGGCAGATCCCAGTGGTACAATGTAACCCAGGGTTCGATATTCATCTCCAGGCAAAAGTCGATCAACCGGTTGTAGAAGTCAATCCCTTTTTCATTTTTAGATCCTGTTCCTTTCGGAAAAATGCGCGGCCATGAAATTGAAAAACGAAAGTTCCTGATCCCCAGATAATTCATCAGGATGAGATCGTGGATGTATTTATCATAAAAGTTACAAGCAGTGTTCGCGTTTTGGTTGTTGAATATCTTTCCGGGCTCCAAGCAAAATGTATCCCATATTGATAAACCTTTTCCGTCTGTACTGATTGCTCCTTCTGTTTGAAAAGCTGAAGAAGAAACACCCCAAGTGAATTTATTGCCAAAGAGAGAAGAATGAATATCCATGGTTTTAATCAGCTTTAACAAAAATCTTTTTCAGAAGCAAATCCCTAAATTTTGAAGGACTATCAACCGCCTTATTATCAATTGCTACCGGATGTTCCTGTTGTGCGTGTTTCTTTATAATCCTTGCCAGGATGTCCGTGGTGTTGTCAGGAAAATCGACTGCGCACTCCTGTTCTTCCTGTAGCCATTTATGAAACTTTTTAAATTGCTTGGGTTTTAAGTTTTTTAAAACAGGGATTCCCATTTTTTTCAGTGCGGCGGCATTGCATTGCTGCTCGTATTGACCCTTCATAGGGATCACCATCAGTTTTTTCCTGAGGTATAACACTTCAGCCGGTGTTTCAAAGCCTGCCCCGCACAAAACACCTTCCGCACTGGCTATGCTTTCCAGAAATTTTTTGTTGTTTACCGGATAGATACAGATATTATCAAAATCATATTCCTTTGAATTATGTTTAGAAAACACCTGCCACTGCACATCGGGAAAACAAGATAAAAACCTGATAATCTGCTTATCACCATAGGCAGGAAGATAAACCGTGTAGTGTCCATTGTTTACTGTGCTTAAATTCCTTACCTCTTGTCTTATGACGGGCGTAAAAATGTTTTCATCATATGGTTCAAAATGAAATCCGTAACGATGGGTTGCAGGTGCATAATAATTCAAAACAGCCTTGCCGACCAAATCATTTTTTTCCGGTTTAGGAGATCTTTTATTAGTTACCCCATTTTGATGGCTCAGACCAATACAGGGTTTATTTTTCATAAAACAGGCCCAGGAGCTTACCGGCTCAAAGTCGGAAATCACAAGGTCATATTCTTTAACGGGCAAACTGTTTATTTCATGAAACAGCTTTTTGATATTGCCCCTTTTGTAGGTTTCTACATAATCGATACCACCTTTTTTACCAAAAACAAAACCCAAACCATTGCATGTATATTTTACGGCAAATGGGAGCTTTATATCGGCCTGAGTTCCACTAATTAAGATATCAACCTTTCCATGCTGTTGCAGAACAGGTATAATATCTTTTGCCCGGCAAACATGTCCATTGCCGGTTCCCTGTATGGCATATAAAATTCTCATGAAGTACGCAGTTCGTTAAATTCCTGTACAAGATTGTTGAAAAGAATACCTGTATTTAATTCTTCTTCATCCTTTTCTGTTTCGTCTGAAATGCAGGACTCCTGGTGATGATAGATACTCCATTGCCCGTTATTGTATTCCAGGGCCGTCAGGTTTTCAATCCAATCGCCTGAGTTCAAATAGGTGATGGAGCCTTTTGCATTTTCAACCAAGCGCATTTGCGGATGGTGTATATGACCGCAGATGACATATTGATAATTTTTGGCAATGCCGATGTCAGCCGCCGTTTGTTCAAAATCATTGATATAGGTTAGTGCCTTTTTAACACTGTTCTTTATCTTTTTTGATAAAGAAATCTTTCCTTTTTTCAGGAGGTGGACTGAAATAAAGTTGACAAACCTGTTTAACAGGATCAGTGTGTCATAACCAATAGCACCCAGCTTGGCCAGCCATTTCGAATATTGCATGGTAACGTCAAATACATCACCGTGAAATATCCAGGCTTGTTCATTGTTCTGGAGTCTTAGCAACAATTTGTTTTCAATGCTAAATGATCCCAATCTAAATCCAACAAATTTGCGCAGCATTTCATCGTGATTGCCGGTGATGTAATACACGTCTACGCCTTTACTTACCAGGTTCATCAGGTACTTCACCACTTTCATATGGCTTTTAGGCCAGTAGCGTTTGCTGAACTGCCAGATGTCAATAAAATCTCCATTCAGGATTATAGTTGAAGGTTTGATACTCTTTAGATAGTAGAGCAATTCTTTGGCGTGGCAACCGTATGTGCCCAGGTGCACGTCGGATATGATCACAATGTCTACTTCACGTTTGATTTTTTCTTTCATAAGTACTTGTCTGTTAAAGTCAACTTCCTGCCTGGTTTATATGGTTTCTTACATACAAATTACTTATTGAAGTATTACATCAGTGTTAAGTAATTATCATTGAATCATTAAGAAATGGAATATATATGGAGCTTTCTTTTATTTACGAATCCTTCATATTTCCTTCATATTGTCTTAACGCAGGCCAAAGATTTTTGCCTGACAAATTGAAAACGAAATGATAAAAAAATTTTCAAGACCCATCTCCTTAGGAGTGGTTATCAGTTCATTGCTGATGACTTATTCCTGCGACAAAAATGACAATCCTTCTTCTAAACCGAAACCGGAAATCGAAAGCTATTCTGCTACTCCTGCTTTTTTAAAGAAGCTTTCAGGTTTTGAACAACTGGAACTATTTACAATTATCAGCAGTGAAGACTCACTACCAAATTTCCGTTTTGGCGGTTCTGCTGATGGCGCCGGCTTTTTAAAAGCAAATGATGGCAATGGATATATTATGATGGTAAATCATGAAGACAACTATTCTGTTTCAAAACTACACCTGGATAAAAATTTGAAACCAGTAAAAGGTGAATACGTTTTGAACTCTGATGGCGGTCAGTGGCGCTTATGTTCCGGCACCTTAGCAACTCCTCAGGAAAATGGTTTTGGTCCTCTCTATTTAAGTACCGGGGAAAGCAGCGTAGAAGCCCAAACACATGGACTTGATCCCTACCAGATTTCGGCTACCCCTAGCACTTCCCGCGGATTGTCTGGACTTGGACGCTGGAGCGGAGAAAACACTGTGCCATTGCACAAACATGCTTACGCAGGTAAAACCATCATCCTTACAGGTGAAGATGCTTCAGACGCCAGTGGCGGACAGGTAGTGATGTATCTGAGCGACGTTGTTGGTGACCTGGAAAACGGTTCGCAATATATGTTGAAGCGTACTGATAACAACCAGAAGGAAACTGACATGGTAGAAGGGACAAGTTATGATGTGGAATTTGTAAAGATCGACAACCACAAAACACTGACTGGTGCACAAATACAGGCATTAGTGGATCCTTTAAAGGCTATTAAGTTTGGCCGTGTAGAAGATCTGGATTATCGTAAAGGTGACAAAGCCAACTATCGTGAGATCTATTTCAATGTTACCGGACAAGATCCGGCTGGTATTAATGCCGATCGCTCCCGTACTGTATATGGCCGTGTATACAAACTTGTTCTGGATGCATCAAACCCATTGAAGGGCAAGCTCACCTGTGTTCTTGATGGTGATAATGACAAAGGACCCGCTAAAGAATTCCAAAACCCCGATAACCTCTGCGTAACGACAAACTATGTATACATCCAGGAAGACTCTAATACTTATGGAACAGAAGATCATGATGGCTATGTATATCAATATAATATTTCGACAGGTGAAATAAAGAAGGTATTTGAGCTGGACCATAGAAGAGATGCTGCAGACGCTGCAAAGTATAACGTAGGAGGTATATCTGAAAAAGGAAGCTGGGAATATGGTGCACTGATCGATATTTCTGATGTAATAGGAGTGCCCAATACATTTTCTTTGTGTGTTCAACCGCATACATGGAGAGACGCCAAATTTGCAGGTGTTGATGGTGGCAGCAAGAGAAAAAATGAGAACCAGGGAAGTGAAATTGTAATTATCAAAGGATTACCTAGATAATAATCAGACTGTTCCCTATGAAAAACCACTTCCCCTGGCCATAGGCCGGGGGATTTGATTTAACTATAATGAAAGAAGATGAAAATGAAAACGCAGATTGTTAGTGTACTCTTTTTAACCATGCTGCTGGCAGCATGCTTTAGTGCTGGTAAGCAGGATTCGGCGCAACAAGTTGTGAAGCTTTACCAGCAAGATATATTAGCCCTGAACAACGAAGTCTCCCTACTTGTGCAACTCATCGAAAACAATGCAACGCCGGAGGAGCTACAGGAACAATTTAAAAAATCAAGGGATGCCTACAAAAAAATTGAATGGCTCGCAGAATACTATAATCCATTTACTGTGAAGTATATCAACGGCCCTGCCTTAGAAGAAGTAGAGCTGGATGAAAAAAATGTAGTTATTCAGCCTGAAGGCTTCCAGGTTCTGGAGGAGCTATTGTTTCCTTCTTATGATGCTACTCAAAAAGAAGAAGTACTACACCAGGCAAAGGTATTACAGTCTAACACAGGACGTTTACAACAAGTTGCTTCTAATCTCCAGACAACTGATGCCCATGTTTTTGACGCCTTACGATTGGAAGTATTCCGCATCCTGACCCTAGGTATTTCAGGATTTGATTCCCCTATTGCCCAAAACAGCATTCCGGAGGCTTCAAGTAGTTTGAAAGGCGTGCAAAATTATTATGCCATTTACGCAGAGCAACTTGAAAACAGAGACAAGGCGCTGGGCCAAAAACTTCACCACTTATTTCAGGGAGCACTACAATACATTACCCGAAATAAGAAGTTCGATTCTTTCGACAGGATGACCTTTATCACCCATTACCTAAACCCGATCTCAGAACATTTACTACTGGCACAGCAGCGGTTGAACCTGCCAAATTTCAAAGAGCCAAGGGCCATAAAGGCAGATGCCAAAACATTGTTTGCAGAAAATGTCTTTAATCCGGATTTCTTTACCTCTGGCACAGAAGCATATAGCAACCACAAGAAGATTGTTTTAGGGAAGCGACTGTTCTTTGATGGCATATTATCAGGCGATGGAAAAAGAAGTTGCGCTACCTGCCACAATCCTTCAAAAGCTTTTACTGACGGTTTGCCTAAAAGCCAGGCTATTAAGGGAGGCTCAGTACAACGCAATGCCCCAACCCTTCTGTACGCAGCATTGCAGCAAAGCCAATTTTATGATATGCGGTCTGCATTCCTTGAAGACCAGGCTAAAGAGGTGATCGAAAACAAAGATGAACTACACGGATCTTTATCAGTTGCTGCAAAGAAACTGGCGAAGGACTCCAGTTATGTTCTGCTTTTTCAACAAGCCTTTTCACCAAAAAGATTAGACTCAATTCAAACATATCACATACAAAATGCGCTTGCTGCATACATCCGTTCACTAACACCCTTTAGATCGAAATTTGACAGGCATATGCGAGGAGAAAAAGCAATGAATCATGAAGAAATTGAAGGTTTTAATTTATTTATGGGCAAAGCTAAATGTGGTACCTGTCATTTTGCGCCCTTATTTAATGGAACTGTACCGCCTGCATTTACAACAACTGAAAGTGAAGTGATCGGCGTTCCTAAAGATAAACAATTCACCAAAGTGGATGCTGATAAAGGCCGGTATGATATCCACCAGATCGCAAAGTTTTTACATGCTTTTAAAACGCCTACATTACGGAATGTGCAGCTTACCGGCCCTTATATGCATAATGGAGTTTTCCAAACGTTGGAAGAAGTCATTGAATTTTATGACAAAGGTGGCGCTGCAGGTAGAAATATTCAACTGGACAATCAAACCTTACCTGCAGATGCACTAAACTTAAGCAAAGAAGAAAAGAGAAAGCTGCTTCTTTTCTTACATACGCTTACTGATGAGGTGAAGCATACAAAATAAAAACCCTTGTAAGAATACAAGGGTTCATGAGAAAAATGCTTGTCGTTGGATAAAAAAATGTTACGAAATGGGTGCTGCTTTTGATCTTACTTCATTAACAGAATCTGCTAATACTTTTTCCAGGTCTATTATCCAGCCGGGAACTTTGTTTGGTTTAGCAATTGTCCATTCGCCTCTTACCATTTGCTTCAGGTCGAATGAATAAAAATTCCTATTCTTATCAGATACTGTTACAAAGTAGCCCATTCCGTCGGGGTAATTCAATGGCGTAAAAGAAAAATTCATTTCCTCTTCACCTACTAAAATGTTTTTTCTAAAGCGTGCCATATAATTAAATTATTTGATTGCGTTGATATGTAAGCCTGGTAGGATAGGATAAATGCTTTTAAGGCAGAGATTACCTAAAGATACAATTTCAAAAGAGCATTCGAAAATGAAGAAATTGTTAACAACTGTTATAGTAAATAATAAAAAGTTGTCACTGTACGATATTACTACTCTTTATCATTGATATTGAATTTTAATATTTTTACCGGTGGGGCTTTGCGAAGCAAATGAATTCATCACTTCTTCTGCCAATCCGAATGACAATGTCATACCTGCACCTCCTAAACCATTTATTATCGTCACTCCTTCTTCTGGCTGGGAGATAAACTCCGTCATCCCATTGATTAGTTTCGAATAAATACCATTCCAACTCTGTATCAACCTCCAGTCTTTAATTACTGCAAATTTCCTCAGATAATCTAAAACCATATCGTTAATGAATTGTTTATCAAATGGATCATGTACCAAACCATACTCATGGCTGTCCCCAATGGTCAGTTCTCCCGTGCCATTTTGTGCAACCATAACATGGATGCCCCATTTTAAATAATCTTGCATTGTTTGTTGAAAGTGATTCTTTAGTGCAGGTAATGATGGTGCCACTTCAAAACTTTTATAATGGATCAATGACAAACCACCACACAATGAAGCACCCATACGCCCATTGCCCGGCTGGGCAGCTAAACGCATCATTTGCAACTTACACTTTGTAAAGCCAGAAGAAGCAAATACATCCGGATAAAGCGTTTCAAAATCAGCACCGCTACAAATAAAAATCAGGTCAGCACTCCAGTTTTTTTTACCGGAACAAACAAAAGGGTATTGTACCAACGTAATCGCTGTGTTAAAATGAAACCGTACCCCATATTTATGATGCAAATAAGCAGGCATTTTTTCGATGGCGACCCTTGATTCAATGATCATTTCATCTTCACTAAAAAAGGAGCCTATTAATCCTTGTTCATTAACCGCTCCACTTTTTTGAAATGTCTCTTCCGCAGACAGAACGCGCACCGGTCTAATGCCTTTGTTTGCTGTTGCAAATTCATTTATTACTTGCCACTCCATATCATTATATGCCAGGTGCAGACTACCCTTTCCTTCGTACCACAAACCAGCCTCCTCAGCGATCTCTTTCCAGATTGATTTACTTACTAATGCACGCTCATATAAGGTGCCATTTGGTTGGCCAACCGGCCATATCATTCCAAAATTCAGTATAGAAGCACCCACAGCTTTCTCATTACGTTCAAAAACAGTTACAGAATAACCTCTTTCTGCAAGACTTCTAGCCATGGAAAGCCCAACTATACCAGCACCAATTACTATTGCGCTCTTAGATTGCATAAACGGTTTGTACAGTGGTTTGACTTGAAAAATATTTTTTCCGGAAATATGCAGCAGCAATTACTGTCCCAATTATTCCAATAATAGAAACAACGAATACTATATTGATAAAAAAAGACGTCCATGAAATAGTAAATCCTGTGAATTGTTTGATAAATAAAACAAGTACACTCCCCAGGTAACCAAATGAGTCTGCTACATACATCAGGAATCCAGCGTTGCCTTTCATTTTATAGCTGGCGATCATACGTTCAAAATACAAACAATTGAATGGTACATAGCTCATATAAAGACCGGCGCCCACCAGTGTCATCCAAAGGACAGGACCCATATGAAAATAAATGAAGAGTGTTGAGGCTATCAATATAATTGTGAATCCTGCAACTATAATATAATGATTGAGGATAAAAGCTTTTAGATTGTCCTGCACAAGTATCAACAAAGACATCAATGCCAGAACGAATAAAGAAACGATCATTTCTGTATACGTAAAAATGGAGGCCTGGTTACCGTAACCTAACTCTGCCCACAGTTCATTGGCAAAGTTGTCGCGGAAATCTCGAAGGACTGTAAGTAAAACATATACAGTTATAATAATTAATAATCCAGGAAAGAATGTAGTTATCCATTTAGTTCTCTGCCTTCTATTCATAGGGCTTCTTTCCGTCCGTAATTGTATATCTGAGGTATCAGGCTCTGGCAAATGGTTTAACAACCATGTAAATAATAATAAAGGAGGAATAAAAAATACGCCAACCATACAAGGCATCCACTGCTCATTCATTTGTCCATCCAACAAGAACATTTTCCCAATGGTCTTCATGATGCCAGAGGAAAATATAAAACTCACGGTCAACACAACACCCATCAACTCTGTTGTTCTCCTTCCTTCCAAGAAGCTAAATACCAGTCCCCACACCATCCCTAAAGGAAAGCCATTCAAGAAGAGAAATACAACGTTGTAAGGAGCAGGCGTTATGGCAAATAAAAACAAGGCCATCCAAGCTAAAAAAACAAGTATCACAATTGAGTCGGCCCGTCTTCTTTTTTCCATTGAAGCAATGAATCGAATTCCATAAAATTTACTAAGCATATATCCCAGTACCTGACTTGTCACCAACCATACCTTGTATGGGATACCCGCAAAAACAAGTCCTTCATAACCAGCGGCTGTAAATGGCTTACGAAACGCATACATACAGAAATACACGCCAAAGGAACAAATAGCAGCAAATAATGTAATCACCCATACAGGAGCTCTTTCCAGTTTTCGATGCAGAGCGGCGTAACGCATCATAGGGCATCAGTTTTGGTAAATGATTGGCAGCAACTCCGTCAACTCATCAATAATAAAAGAGGGATTATAGGCTTCCAATTGTTGGCGGGAAAATGCTCCTGTTGTAATTCCTATAGAGTATAAGCATCCTGCATTCTTACCTTCATTAATATCTACTTCTGTGTCGCCTACCTTTATTACTCTTTTTGCATCGTTTATACCAGCTTGGCGCATGATATTTCTGATCATAAATGGATCTGGTCTTCCGGATTCCACTTCATCGCTGGATATTACATAATCAACTTTTCTATTTTTCACCCAACCAAGGCGGTCCATTATTACCTCTGTAATAGCTTTTGAAAATCCGGTATTCAAAGCCACCTTAATACCCATATCTTTTAGCAAAGCAAAGACCTCTTCAGCATCGGGAGCCGGAATTAAGTCGTTTGTCAAGTCATAATAATTAATCATTTGCTGCAAAAAGTAACTATGCACTTCATCAATCAATCTATCTGTAATGATATCCGGATCTTGCTCATACATTTTCAACATTATTTCAATCGCTTTTGTTTTTTTATACCCCATCAACAATGTTATTTCTGATTCAGGTACATGATATCCATAATACTGCAATGCATTCCTAAAAGCCCAGGTAACCGCTCCATTTTCTTTAACAGTTGTTCCTGCAATATCAAACACCACAAGTTCAACCGTTTGTTTCATGTGCTTGTATTTTTAAATAATCAAGTATCATGTTCCTGAAATAGCTTAACGGCAAAAGATCTGATTCAGCATCCTTTGCGTCCTCATCCCACAACCTTACTTTGATTATTTCATTAAAAAAGGGGTGCTGCTTAAACTGGTTAACTTCATTTTCCGCCATTAAGCCACCCTGGCATTGTAATGTTTGCCAGCTAGCATCAGAGAGCTTTTTAGCATAACTGGAATTGGTTGTCACCAAATATCTTTTTGCATGCACGTGCATCCCTACAATAGTGCAAATCCGTTCAGAAAAACCTCTTTCCTGTAGATATTGCGCACCTAACCATTCGTGATTAACCACACCATAATTACCCATCAGTTCAGTAAGCTGATCATGTTTTAATAAATGACCTATGTCGTGCAGAAAAGCAGAAAGTATAATTTCAATGTCCTCTGTATTTTCCATTGCATTCATGGCGCATTGGATCATGTGAGCCGTTTGTGAAACGGGCTCTCCATCATAATCTGAATTTCCATATAATACATATAACCGCACTATTTCTTCAGTAATTGCTGCAGCTCTTTCTTCTATTAAAGAGTGATTATGAGAAATATTATTCATTGAACCAGATTTAAGATTATTCTTTAGCGATGCTTCCTATTGGCTTCATTACATCATGATCAGGTTTGAAATCAAAGCCTAATAAAGCTGCAATGGTAGTTACTATTTGGCGTTGATATATTTGGCTTTAAGTTCTTTACTGTTGCTTGTATATTTTGTATCTGTCATCAGGACTGAATCAATACCGCCAAACACTTCCTGCCAGCGCATGCCGTCGAGAGTAATAATTATAACATTTTCAGTTTTCTAAACTTGCTGGCTCCATACAACGAATGTTATAAACAAGCCAAGGACGCCTAAAGCTGCTTTTTGCATTTTTATCCTATTAAAGGTGAAAACTATCCTACACTCTTTATTGAGCTACCCAGGTTCTTGTATTGATATCATCTGCACCCTGGCGTTGCACGGCTTCCGACCGATTGGTCCCATTTAATGATTGCTCAGACAGAGGATAAGGATAACGAACAGGTACTTTGTTATTATTCAAATTATCCGGGCCGGGAATGATTTCCGGCATTCCGGTCCTGCGCCAGTCAAACCAGGCTTCCAAACCATTAAAGTATAGAGTTATCCATTTTTGCAAGAGAATCTTGTTCAATCTTTCACCGGATGTGCCAGACAAAGCAACTTCTGGTTGTGTATAGTAGGAAGCAGAAGGCTCTATATTGATGTTATAAGAAGAAGGAACAATGGTTTTCCAGTATTCGAAATTTGCTTTGATACCATTCATGTAATACGTTTCGGCCTCGCCTGTAGTTATCCAGCCTCTTTCTCTTGCTTCCGCTAAAACAAATTGCAGTTCAGAATATGACATTAATACGGCCCGGGGCGCATCCGGCACAGGTGGAGCTTGTCCGGCATCGTTACACACCAGGCAAGCAAAAGTGTATCCAACTCTGGATACTCCCTGCGGTCCTCCATTATAATTCAAAGCGGCTACATCACCTAAACCATTTGGTATACCCTGAATGACCGGATTTCCACTAGCTACTGAAGATTGTGTAGGGCGTCCAAAAACAACCAGGCGAGGATCATTTAATGCTTTTAAGCGATCACTCAATGTTTTGCTCACGCGGAATTCATCAAACGAGCCTACCCGCGTTCCATATAAAGGCCACTGGTTAGGCGCATTAGACAGGTATTTCAATTCAGCATTATCAGCAATGGAAGTAAATACAGGATTACCGGAAACATTGGTAATAATTGTCTGCATATCGGCTGCTACATTTTTCCTTTTTGAAATCCGCATCAGATAGCGCAAGCGAAGCGAGTTGGCCAGCTTTCTCCATTTTGCTATAGAAGCTGTTCCGCCATCATACATAATATCGCCTTTTATATCAGTAGTACTTTGTGCCAGAATTTCATTGGCTGTTTTTAAATCATTCAGGATACCGTTGTAAATATCTTCCTGCTTATCATACTTAGGCGTATACACGCCGCTTGTTTTTCCTTTGGTAGCTTCAGTATACGGTATATCACCATAGGCATCAGTAGCCAGTGCAAACATCCATGATTTCAATATAAGCGCAATTCCTCTGTATGCATTGGTATTGTCTTCTCCCACCATATCCAATATGTTTTGAACATTACGCATATTTCCATACACATTGTTCCAGACACTATTGCGTTCACCCCACAAATAGCGGTCTTCGTTTACAAACTGAATCTTTGCATGGTATTGAGCCACAATATTGCCTATACCCCAGGCTTCATCTACCTGACTGTTCATCATGTTGCGAATAACTCCGGAAAGAAGCAGGTCAGGAGTTACTTCATTGGGAACATTGGTATTGGTATTTACTTCTTCAAAATCTTTGTCACAAGCGTTTGTTAGAAACAGTAAAGCAACAAGTGGAACACTATATAAAAGCTTTTTCATGCTGATGTGTAATTTGATGGTGGAATTGATTTAGAATCTTAAACTAAGATTGACACCGTAACTTCTGGTAGAAGGTATAGCCATATATTCGATACCAGGCAAAGCAGTGCCACCGGCATACGACATATTCTCCGGATCTATATGAGGAACTTTATCCCACAGCAGAAGATTGCGACCAACAAGCGTTACTGTCACACTACGGAAAGGCGTTTTCCCAAAAACTTTATCAGGTATGGTATAACCAAGTTGGGCCTCTCTCAACTTTACAAATGAAGCATCATACATGACTCCTTCAGCAATGTTCCGGCCGCCTGTCCATGCGGTGTGCCACTCACGGGCTGTACGCTTCACATCATTTGGACTCAAGGTACCATCAGGATTTTGTTTCACACCTTGGCCAATCACACCATTGCCTGACTTGCTTAAATCATATCCATCTGCACGGCCTTCCAAAGTCTCTATAATAATACCTCCTTCGCGGCCCACCGTCTGCGTTTCAGAATACAGCTTTCCACCAGAGCGGATATCAAACAGGAACCCCAACCGTATGTCTTTATATGTAAGGGTGTTATAAATACCAGCCAGCCAGTCGGGATTGTAATTACCCAATTTAATACGTTCAGTGGTAGGGATAGGACGACCATTGCTAAAGACCATCTGACCTACGTATTGGCCTGAAGCATCGTAATAAGGTTTATTCTTGTCGGTATTTTGTACACGGGCAAAGCCGATGCCATAAATGTCACCCATGCGTTCTCCAACCCTGGCTTCAATGCTTACCCGGCGGCTTGCCATTACAAAATTGGTCAGGCCATCAGCAAGTGATAACACTTTACTCCGATTGGCAGAGAAGTTAATATTCGCATTCCATTTAAAATTGCTCTTATCTACTGGCACAACATTCAACATTACTTCAACACCATTGTTCTTGATCTCACCTGCATTGATGGACCTGCTGTTATAACCGCTGGTAATAGACAGCGGAATGTTTAATATCTGGTTCTTTGTCCGGCTTTCATAATAAGTAACATCTATTCCCAAACGATTTTTGAAGAAACGGACATCCGCACCAATTTCATAAGCTGTGCTGATCTCAGGCTTTAAACTTAAATTGGCCAACCGGTCTGTTTCCCCATATACCTGTGCACCACCAAAAGGTGTGCTGGGATTATATGCTTGCGTAAAAGTAAACGGATCCGTATCATTTCCAACCTGTGCTACATTCACCCTCATTTTCGCAAAGGATATAGAGGAAGGCAGTTTGAAGATGTCGCTGAAAATAGCACTAAGGGCAACAGAAGGGTAGAAATAAGAATTATCCTCATTCCCAAAAGCCTTTAAACTGTTAGGTAGGGTTAATGCACTGGACCAATCATTGCGGGCTGTAAAATCAAAGAAAAGATAATTACGGAATCCAAGTGAAGCCGATCCATATAAGCTGTTCACCCGCTTTTCTACCTTGCTTTGGGAAACTTCCAAAGGAATTCGGGAGTTGGTTAGATTGTAAATATCAGGCAGATTCAACTGGCCTGCATTTTCTTCATCAAAAGAAGAAAGCTGGCGGGATTGATTACCCCCAAGTGTTCCAGAGAATGAAAAGTCTGTACTCAGCTCTTTATTAGCAGTGAATAGAAAATCAGAGTTCCTTTCTTCTGTTATGATTTTTGTTTCCCGGTATTGACCAAAGGGAAAGCGCTGCGTACTAAAAGCCCTCCGGTATTCTCTTTTTTCATTGCCCCAGTCTGTAGCAGTACGTAATTGCAAACTAAGCCAGTTGGTAAAATCATATTTTAAACTAACATTACCAATGATCCGGTCTACATACTGACTATTTGTATTTTCATATACCGTCAGATACGGGTTATCGTGATAGTTATAGTTCCAACTGAATTGTTTCTGCTCTTCCAGTCCCGACTGCCATAAACGTTTCATGTCGCTTAATTTCACAGACCGGGGAAACCAGCAGTTGAAAAGATACATAATGTTTTCTGTACCGTAAGAAATGGAAGGCCGGTTGCCACTTTCACTTTTTATATAGCTCACAAACGTCCTGGCTGAAAACTTAGGCGTAAAGTTATATCCACCGCTTACCGAAAAAGTATTTCTTTTCAAATCAGTGTTTGGAACAATTCCTTTTTGATCCAAATTGGTGTATGATAAACGATAGTCTCCGAATTGGTTACCACCTGTCAAGGCTACATTATTCGTAAACGTACGTCCGGTTTCAAAAAAGTTTTTTACACCGTCAACATCCGGCAGCCATGGTGTAGGTGTTATCATACTGCCTGTCGGTGCATTTAAGTCACCTCCCAAAAAAGGAATGGGCTGGCCATTTAAAGTGCGGGGCGAGTTATACTGAGGATAAGATTGACCTTTAAAAGCAGGCCCCCAACCCTCATCGGTACCGTCAGTTAACCCGGCACCGGCACCATTTACGAAGGCGAAATCACCGCCATTACCATTACCCTGACCATAGATATTTTGATATTCGGGTAGTTTCAATGGCGTCTCAAAGGTCAAATTGCTGTTGACTTCAACACCCACACCTTTTGTACTCCGTCCTGATTTTGTTTTGATCAGGATAACACCGTTCGCAGCTCTTGAACCATACAAGGCAGCGGCGGCGGCACCCTTTAATACAGACATAGATTCAATATCATCAGGATTGATAAAACCAGCTCCGTTGCCAAAATCAACCTCGAGGTTATTTCTGCCCGAACCACCAGTCAATCCATTTGTAATGGGCACACCATCTATAACATACAATGGCTGGTTTTTATTCAGGTCAACAGAGCGTTCGCCCCTTATGGTCACTCTTGCAGAACCGCCAATGCCAGAAGGGCTGCCAACAACGGTCACACCAGCTACTTTGCCTGCCAGTTGGTTCACTACATTAGACTCTCTTGCTGTGGTTAATTGATCGCCTTTTACGTTCTGAAAGGCATAGCCTAACCGTCTTACTTCTTTTTTGATACCCAAGGCTGTAACCACAACCTCATCCATATTTTTTGTGTTGCTACTTAACTGTATGCTGGATGCGTTTAAAGCTTTTACCTCTTTATTACCAAAACCTACATAACTGATTTCCAGAATATCATCATTACTGGCATTAATAGTGAATTCGCCATTCGCATCGGAAGTAGTGGATTGCTTTGTGCCTTTTACAGTAATAGTAGCACCAGAAAGAGGCTGGCCGTTATCAAATTGTGTAATCTTTCCTTTAATAGGTGATTGTGCAAATAGAGAAAATTGAAGCAGAACTGTTGTTACGAAACATAGCAGCAGTTTTAAATGAGCAGTACCTAGTGTCATACACAATAAAGTGTTGGTTAATGCACAAAACTATTAGCACAACATTAACAAGGCGTGTTGTAATTGTTATTGAAAAATTATGGAAAAATGAAGGGAATGTTATCATTCACCTTTTTCATCTCTCACAACCCATTTATTAACTGAGTTAGAAGTACCCTCCAATACTATTTTATAAAAATGAGACGGCTTTTTTTTAACATCAATTACAACATGCTCCTGATTTAATGGAATTTCTGTCATCAAATGGTACTGATCTTTTCCTCCGTCCTTAAAATTATTTGTAGTAGCTACCCAAACTTTTACAGTTCCCTTTTCTTCCAGAGCACTCCATGTGATATCTAATTGGTCCTGAAAATAATTTATACCCGGATTAGCTATTGAGACTGGGCCAATAAGGGGAATACCATCTAATTCGTTCTTGTTTTCTCTTTCAATGTTTATTTGCATAAACCCTGCGATAGAAGGTAAGATGTCTACTATTCCAGGTTGGCAGTACTGTGCATATTTATTCAATTGACCGTAGTTAGTAACCATCCAGGTGCTGCGCTGCCGGACCGATTGGCCACCATGCCCTTTGCCATCTTTTTCACTACGTCCATGGTCGGTGGTAATAAAAATGATCCAATCTTCGCCAAACTGTTTTTGCCGGTGTTGTACGGCCTTCCAAATGCGTCCTATTTGCGCATCCATTTTTTCTACAGCAGAATAAAATTGCGGGCTATCGCCATACATGTGCCCCATATCGTCTGTATATTCCAGATAGACCCATGAAAGATCAGGTGCTTTTGTAGCAATTATAGCTGCTGCCGAATCAGTTACGGTTTCATCTATACGGTGCATAAAATCGCGCTGCTCATCCTGAGGAAATCTTACTGTATCCAGTTCATAGCCGTCATAACTATAATCCAATCGAATACCACCTGTTTGGGTAAGGCCTTCCCCTATTAATTTTGTCCTGTTGTCAGTCCAACTAGAGAATATAGCCGACTTCTTGGCCGGATACTGGTTCTTTAGAAAACGAAAAATAGTCCAGTAATTATAATTAGGTTGTTTTATATCATTATCCCAAACATTATGCTTGTTTACCCAAGTGCCGGTAAGCAAACTATTATAACCGTTGGCTGAAATGGTAGGGGTTTGTGTGTAAGAACCTTTTTCACCGCCTACGTAAGCACGAAGGTATTTACCAGTACGGGCTATATCATCGATGTTCGGTGTTTTAACTCTTTCAATTACATCAGCTGGAATACCATCAACAATAATAAAGACGGCTTTCTTACTGCCTTTCTGGGCCAAAATTGTTGTACTTACAATAAGGTTTAAAAGAATTAACACGATAGAATACAATCTTACTTTAATCTTCATTTTACGACCCATGTTTTAATTGCAATGCTGTATGAAATTATCAACTTTATCAGTAATTGTTTTTTAGTTTGGCTATGATGAATTAAAAACAGGACTACAAATTAGTTTTATGATTTGTAGTCCTGTTTAACTGTCTAACAATGGATTCGTACGGTTTAATCTGTAACTTTATTGTAGCAGCCACATAGTTGCATTGATATTATCTCCCTGCTGTGCAAACTGGCGTTGGATAGCATCTGTAACTTGCTGCTGATTTAATTGCAGTTCACTTTCCGGATACATCCAGCGCTTTGGTATCTGACCTCCATTTAACACACCACCACCAGAAACATCAAATATTGGGAAACCAGTACGGCGTTGTTCAAGAAAAGGCTGCCAACCGGAATTCATAAATGAAGCTATATATTTCTGGGTGATGATTTGTCTTATTTCGCTACCGGGCATTAGTTGTACATTGGGTTGATTCAGATAAGCATCGATGGAAGCTGCATCTATACCATAAAATTCCATTGATGCTTGGATTCCATTATTGTAATACTGTTGCGCGCCACCTGTTACCCAACCACGCACTACAGCTTCAGCTAAAATAAATTGCAACTCTGCATAACCAACAGCAATACTAGGTTCATTTACAGCACTATTATAAAAACGAGCATTTATTTTAGAAGCTTCACCTGCCACAACCCTACCGGTATTTTCAGTTATTGAAGCGCTGCCTTTCAGACCTCCATAAGCTCCAAAATTGTTTTCTGGAAGGGATGTATATTTAGGCGCATTAGCTGCAAAGCTAAACAATCGCGGATCTTGCAAGTCCTTTAATGTATTGACAAAGCTTTCTTCCATGTAATAGGCTGTCTGCAATTCATTGTTGTTGAAATAGGGGTAACGATTGCCTTGTAAGTCTCTAAAGACCAATTGTGCCTGATCACTATTGCTGGTGAAAACAGGATATTGAGACTGGTTGATCACAATATCTGCAAAGCGCTGTTTCACATTCAACTTGGTATTATTCTCCTTTTTAGACAAGTTCATTAATACTCTTAATGAAAAAGAGTTAACCAGTTTTCTCCACTTTGTTATATCACCATTATATATAATATCCCCTTGAATTGTTTCTTCTGTACCTGCCAACATAGTGTTGGCTTCTTTTAATTCATCCAGCACTTTTAAAAATATATCTTCCTGTCTGTCATATACAGATGTATAAATGCCCTCATCTCCTTTCAATGCTTCACTATATGGCACATCTCCAAAGGTTAAGGAAAGGCGCATACCAAAATAAGCACGAAAGAATTTAGCTAAAGCAAGATAAACCTGTTTGCCTGTCCGGGTAGCTTCTTTCTCCATTCTGACTACCTGGCGCAAATTATTATAATCATCAAAATTTCCTCTTGTCCATCCATAATACTGCTCATCTGAAACACCATCAGTATATACTAACTGCCTTGATGCCAAAGCAGCACTGGTACTTACTTCATTGAATGCAGCCTGTTGTATTGTAGTCAACAATAAATCCGGCGTAGCCTGAGTAGTTCTGTTGGGATCTGTTTGGAAATCTTCGAACTTTTTACAACTAAAAAAGCTTGTAAAGATTGTAATATATAAAATGGTCTTAAAGATCTTTTTCATT
>CBKWHA010000044.1:0-27391 GCA_966674115.1 uncultured Chitinophagaceae bacterium | reverse complement strand
GACGTACTCACTGCTACGGGTGTTAGGAATCCTGAGGTCAATAACCGGGTTTTCCAGTTTAGCGTATTTTACCAATTCAGGTAATTTTAGGCTGAAGCACAATAAAAAAGCCCCGTAAGTCAAAACTTACGGGGCTTAACACATGAGAAATTGCTGTAGGGGGAGGGTTCGAACCTCCACGGGGCCGTTAGACGCAACACAAAACTTAGTGGTCAACCCTGGTCGGCCGAACATAGGTTTGTCAGGTCGGCTCTATGTTGTTTTTATCCGGTGATCCCCACCCCCGAGACAAGAGGGCATGTCTGCCAAAAGTTTCATCACCCCACAGTATTCAGTTCATTTGTATCAATGATCTGAGGACAAAATTAGCTCATCACACTATTCCTTCAAAATTTTTCAAACATTCTTTTAAAAGTTTAGATATTATTTATAAATTGGCATATAATATTAAACATTATCAAACACACCCATCCAAAACGGCCATGAATTTGAATATTGACAAACTGGACTTACAAATTATTGAGCATTTAACCCAAGATGCCCAAATATCGTATGCCGATCTGGGCAAGAAGTTGTTTGTTTCGCCCGGAACTGTGCACGTACGGATCAAAAAACTACAGGAGAGCGGTATAGTGAGTGGAACAAGGATGCACGTGGACCTTAAAAAACTAGGTTATGATGTGATCGCTTTTATAGGCATTTACCTTGAAAAGAGCTCTTTATACGATGCGGTTGCTTCCGAACTGGTAAAGATCCCTGAGATCGTGCGTATGAATTATACAACAGGTAATTACAGCATCTTTGCTGAGATCGTTTGCAAGGACATTGCACAATTAAGAAGTGTGTTGCACGATGAGTTGCAAAAAATTAAAGGCATTGAGCGCACAGAGACCTTTATTTCACTGGAAGAAACGCTGAACAGGACAGTGAAAGTAATGGCGGAGAACACCCCCACCTAAAGGGGGCATCATACTTTGCTCCGTACACTCAGGGCATCGCGGAGGCCGTTACCCGTTAGATTGAAGGCCAAAACCAGCAGCATGATAGCAAACCCGGGTGCAAGGGCCAGCATGGGGTTTTGGGTGATGATAAAGTTGTAGTTCTCTTTGATCATCAGTCCCCAGCTTGGTTGTGGCGGTTGAACACCTATACCCAGGAAACTTAGACCGGCTTCTATTATGATGGCCGAGGCAAAATTGGAGGCTGCAATAACCAGGATAGGTCCCAGTATGTTGGGCAGGATATGTTTAAAGATGATCCGGCCAGACGAAAAACCTAATGCTCTTGCAGCTTCAACATATTGAAGCTCTTTTGTAGCCAGCACTTGCCCACGTACCAGGCGGGCCACACTTACCCACATCGTAAGCCCTACGGCAATGAATACCTGCCAGAACCCTTTGCCCAGGAGCAGGGTTACGGCAAAAACCAGCAATAAGGTAGGTATGCTCCAGATTACATTAACCAGCCACATCACCACTTCGTCTGTTTTGCCACCGAAATAACCACCAATGGCGCCCAGGAAAATGCCAACCGTAAGAGAAATAAGAACCGTAATAAAACCCACACTCAAGCTGACGCGGGTGCCAATAATGAGCCGGCTCAATATATCACGGCCAAATTTATCAGTTCCCAAAAGGAACGTCTTGTGCACAACGGGCTCAGGCGCCAATTTTGACCGGGCAAAACCCATCCGCTCACTTAGCCCTTCATCAATGTATTTCTGTACGACCAGGCTATCGCCTGCAGCCTGCCAGCTTACAATGGGAACATATTCATATTGATCGGGCTTCCCATATACCAGTTGCTTGATAAACCCTGGTGATTGTGGTTGCAAAACCTTCTTCACCAAAACAAATGTTTGCCGGAAACCAGGTTTTTGTCCGCCTATTTCCAGGATAATACGGTTGGCAAAAGGTGAAGGATCGGGAGCCAGCAAATAGCCAAACATGGCTGTAAAAACGGCCATGCCAATGACCACCAATCCGGCAACGGCACCTTTATTTTTTCGCAGGCGCTTCCAGGTATTTTGCCAAAAAGATGATGAGCCGTTCATGAGAGAAAGATAGTTGAAGTTTATGGTTTCAGGTTAGTACATACTTTACTTTGTTCTACGGCCTTTCCATTCGTATTGACCAAATTGGCTGATAAGGCCAATAGTTATGGTATATACTATGTGGAGCGGCTGAAGGAGGGGAAAATAAAGCATTAGATTTTCTTCTTTGCAGAAGCGGGAAACGGAGAAAAGAAAGATACCCTCTACTAAGGTTTTGACCAAGAGGTATAGCAACAGGATCCATCCATTGGAGACATTAAAGAGCGTTGCACCGAGTAGTACGAGAAACAGGAGATTAAAGAGGTAGACGAAAAGCAGTACAAGGGTAATGCGGTAGTCATCATAATAAGTAGCCTTACTGCTCCAGCGTATTCGTTGCCTAAAAAACTGTTTCCAGGAGTCCATAGGCTCTGTCTGCATAATAACATCCATGTTCTTTATATACATTACCCTGGGTGCATGTTTCTTCCAGATTTTATACATCAGCAACATATCGTCACCACTGGCTATCTTGTCAATGCCTTCGAAACCATTTACATCAAAAAAGGCCTGGCGGGTATAGGCCAGGTTGGCTCCATTGCACATACTGTGGGCACCGGACTGTACACTGGCAGCAGTAATGCCTTGCAGCATCATGAAATCAAGTGACTGAAAAAGGTGTAGCAATGAGCGTTGCTTCAGGAATTTTACAGGTGCTGCCATAAAGACTGCTCCTTTGTCTTTGTAAAAGTCAGCCATTGTATGCAACCAGCCTTTTTGTGGCTGACAGTCGGCATCAGTAATGAGTATCAGCTCACCTACTGCTGCGGTAACACCTGCCTCAATGGCTTTCTTTTTTGATGATAAGTGCGGTAAGGCATTGGGATGAATCAATTTGATCTGTTGATTAGAAAACGAGCGGACCACACTTGCTGTTGCATCTGTTGAGAAATCATCCACAATAATGATTTCGAAGAGGTCTTTAGGATAAGTTTGCTGCAATAGGGCTTCCAGCAAACGACCAATACATTGCTCCTCATTGCGGGCAGCCACAATCACTGATATAAAAACGGATGGTGGGCTTGCCGGTGCTACATAGGTCTCCAGCTTCTGCCAATGATAGAAGTAGTAGCCTATTAGGCTTGTATAGAGTAAGAGAAAGAAAATGGTGACGAGAAGGAGCATCACTTCAATATTTTCTGAATATCAGCATCGTCTTCCAGGTGGTTCATCTGGCGCATTATCCAGCCGCTTCTTTTGGATACGTAGCCGGAGAGCGGCTTAACTGAGTACTTTTTTGGGTTCGGCAGGCAGGCTGCTACCTGGGCTGCTTCGCGGCGGGTAAGCTTTGAGGCAGGTTTTTTGAAGTATGCCTGTGCGGCAGCTTCAGCACCATAGATGCCTTTGCCCATTTCAATTACGTTAAGATAAACCTCCAGGATGCGTTTTTTACCCCATATCCACTCTATCATTTTGGTGAAATAAACTTCCAGGCCTTTGCGTATCCAGCTCCGGCCCTGCCACAAAAAGACATTCTTTGCCGTTTGCTGGCTGATGGTGCTGGCACCTTTCACCCGTTTTGGCTTTTTTTCATTGTGCTTCATCGCCTTGTCGATGCTTTTCCAGTCAAAGCCACCATGATCCGGAAATATCTGGTCTTCTGACGAGATCACCGCCAGTTTAATGTTATATGAAATCTGATCCCCATCCACATAATCCCTCTTTAACCCATCACCACTGAACAAACTCGAAAGTTGCGTGAGGGTAACAGGCGGGTTTATCCACCTTAAAATAATGATGTAGAAAAGCTGCAAAAGAAAAAGCGCGATCACAATCCTTTTAATCCATCTAAGCATAAGCAGTTCTGCTCTTTTGTTTTAATTACGACAGGGAACGATTTTTTGCGAAGATAAGATTGGAATGACGAATGGTTTGAATGACGAATAAAGAATGAAGAAATGATTTATTGGGGGATTTTATCGCCATAAAACAGGAGGCCACCTAATAAGGCGAGGCCAAAGCCAATGAGTATGATGCCGTTGATCCGGTTAATATGATGAATGTTCTTTGCGGTCAGCCGTTTGCGCAGCTTGCCGGCCAGCAACACTTTCATAATATCACCAATCAGCACCAATCCAAGCGCAATGCTGAAGATGGTAATGCGTTCCCGGGAGGTATGGCTGATAAAAGCGGTAGAAGTCGTTAACCAGAAAACAATAATGGCCGGATTTAAAATATTCATGAAATAGCCGGCCAATAATAATTTCAGGTAATCCCTTTTACGAACCCTCAGTATCTGGTGGCCATGCTCGTTGACGATCACCTTTTTAAAAAACAGGAAATAAATACCCACCGATATTAAGAATGTACTGCCTACAATGCCAATCTCAGTCCTGCGCTCACCAAATTCGGAGAACAATTCTGTAAACATATTGGAAGCAACGGCCAGCGTAATGTCACTGAAAGACACACCCGTAATAAAAGCCAGGCCACCTTTAATGCCGTTGTTAATGCTTTGTTTGAGAATAGAGAATATAACCGGTCCTACCGAAATACTCAATAACAAGCCTAACATTATTCCTTTCCCAATAGCCTCAAGCATAAGTACAAAGTACGAGGTTAGAAGTTAGAAGTAAGAGATTGAAGGTTAGAGGTACTCTGTACTTATTTCGTACTTCGTACTTCGTACCTCGTACTTTCTCCTCCGTATTCCGTGCTCAAAAATTCATTCCAGTCCTGAAGCATTTTGCCTTTCAGCACTCTTGGAAATTTATGCTGGCTTCCGAGTTTGCCTTCTCTTTCCATGAATTGCAGAAAGACATTTTCGGGCAGCTTTTGCAGAAATACTTCTTTCAGGGCGCTGGTACGTTCCACGGCATAGTCGTCGTTCAGTTCGCAGAGGTGCTGGTCAATTTTATCCCGCAATAAGGTTTCATCAACCGGATCGTCGCAGGCTACATACCACTTATGCGCAAATAAATTCTCGTAAGGAAAACCCACCACGGTAAATTCAGGAATAGATATATTCAGTTCATTGCTTACCAGTTCAATGGCTTTATTCATGTTGTCCACACTCAAATGTTCCCCAACAAGACTCAGGAAGTGCTTGGTTCGGCCAGTGATCACAATTTCATTCCGCTCCAGATTAACAAAGCGTACGGTATCCCCAATCAGGTAACGCCAGGCACCGGCATTTGTGCTCATCAGCAGTGCATATTCCTTACCCAGTTCTACCTCGTTAATCAGCAAGGCTTCAGGGTGCTCAACCAACTTACCATCGCTGGTAAAGTTTTTATCATTGAAAGGAACAAACTCCATAAAAATGTTGTTGTCCAGGAACAGGCGCATACCTTTCGAATTCTCACGGTCGCGGTAAGCGATAAAGCCTTCGCTTGATAAATAGTTTTCGATATAAATAATGGGTTTGCCCAATAGTTTTTCAAAACCTTTCTTATATGGTTCAAAGGCTACGCCACCATGGACAAAGAATCCGAGGTTGGGCCAGATCTCGTGGATGTTTTTCAGCTTGTAGTGCTCAATGATCATTTCCATACACATCTGGCACCAGGCAGGTACACCAACGATGTAGCCAATATCCCATTCCGGAGCCTTTTCCACGATCTCGTTCAACTTCTGATTCCAATCTTTGATGGCAGCTATGCGTCCACCTGGTTTATAAAATGTCTGAAACCAGAAGGGCCTGTTTTTCATCAAAATACCACTAAGGTCGCCAGCGTACCAGCCAGCCTTTCCTTTTTGCAGGTCGGTAGCACCCCCCAACATTAAAAAGCCCTTGGTAACAGATTGCCGGGGTAAATGGCTATAATTCATGAGCGATAGTAACTGCCTGATGTTGTTGATGCGGTTGCTTCGCAGCATATCTTTGGTAACCGGAATAAATTTACTGGCAGACTCAGAGGTGCCTGAGCTTAAAGCATAGTACTTGATCTTGCCCGGCCAGGTAACATCAGGTACTCCGTCCAATGTTTTCTTCCACCACTCTTCATAGATCTTATTATAGTCATGAACGGGAACGAGCTCCTGAAATTTCTTTGCAAGCTTACTACTGAACAATATTTCATCAAAACGGTACTGTTGTCCAAATTCTGTGAATCTAGCCTTCTTCAATAGCTTTTTTAATACCTGCAACTGTTGCTCCAATGGATCGTTACCCGACAAATGCAATGCCTTAGCAATAGCCTTAGGTATTTTTATATCAAGAATACTTAGCATCCAGGTGATTTAAAATTTGTCAAATATAAAGGTAGCAGGAGTTTATGGTTATGCTCCCAAGTTCTTATAATTTCTGATGATCAACTTCAGATCGTGCAAAGGTTCATAATTGCGGGCATACCAATAATCCAAGCGGGCAGCATTTTCAAGGGAAGTTTCTTTTTGAGGCCCTGATTCACTGATCACAGCTTGCCGCAAGGATGGCAGGCCGCTGCCGCTGGTATGATAGCCAATCCATGTTTTTCGGCCCATGAGTACGCTGATGCAATTTCTTATAAAACTCCAGGGTTGTTGCATGGTAAAAAAATGCAGCGGCATGCTGATGAGGAAACAGATCGCCGTTACCACATCCAGCAGGCGCTTGATACGCTTTTTGTGGGGCATGGCGAGGTTAAAGCTTTCTTCAGCGGTAAGCACCTCACCACTAGTATAACTTAAATCACTTCCCACTATACTGCTGCTCCCAGCCATATGGAACCAGACAGAGATCGTGATCTGTTGGATCAGATCGATCATCCGCCGGGTGGGCATTTCACCAGCACACATGATCAATTCTCTGGCGTTTGAAGCCAGGGTTATTGATTCAATGTTTTGAAGTAAGGTACTGGCATTTGTGTCCTTGTCAAAGGAAAGCCTGTCGATGATCTTGGTATGCAGCTTTTGCTGCCGCAAAATATGCATGACTTCATTATACTCTTTTTCAGAGCCGGCAACAAGGATATAGGGTTTTGAGGCAGACAGCGGCGGGCGTTGCAATAATTTTCCCTTGAGCAACAAAAGGCGGAATGAAAAGATAAGGATAAAAGAAAGTAAGGAACCAAACAAGATAATACCTCTGGAAAAGCGGTAATGTTCGGGCAAAAGGGCATAGCCAGCCAGCAATGTCAGGGTGGCAATGAGAGAAGAGCGCACCAGGTTCTTTTGCCTGAATGTTTTATTATAAAGACCTGCGTAATAGGCCACCAGCAGGTATATAAAAGTAAAAGCGGGAAAGGCAACACGTAACAACGGTCCGGGATATTGGTAGCCGCCTTTTACCAGATTGGCCCAGGCTTCTTTTACCGCCCAGAAAGAAAACAAAATGATGAAGGCATCAATCAGGGGCAAACCTATCCAGCGTACCAGCTTAGCAAATACAGAAATGAGTGCCCTCACCCAGATAGCGAAATGAATAGCAGCATTGAAGATACCAGCCTTAGCACCACCGTAATGTTTGTGCACGAATATGCTCATGGCCTGGTAAAACATGCGTACATAATTGAGGCTTCCGCGTTTGGTACTTTCCCCCTTAAAGTGGATGATCTCAGAATCTGCCAGGTAATAATTTTGATAACCCGCTTTTTGTATACGATAACTCAGGTCAATATCTTCTCCATACATAAAGAATGCTTCATCGAAAGAGCCTACCTTTTCCAGAACTTCCTTACGCACCATCATGAATGCCCCTGCCAATACGTCTACCTTATGGTTTTGATGTGCATCCAGGTGCCCGAGGTAATACCGGCTGAAAGTCCTTGACCTTGGGAAAACAGTAGACAGACCAAAAAGCTTGAAGAGGGATGTGAGCGGAGAAGGAAAAGCCCTTTTAGACTCTTTTAAAAACCTGCCTGAGCCATCCAGCATACGCACACCTACAGCACCAACATCTGTTTGTTTTTCCAAGAATTGAATGCATGTTTCCAGTGTATCTTCTGCTACAAGAGTATCAGGATTTAAGAAAAGGATATAATTGCCTGTGGCATACATTAATCCTTTATTGCAAGCCTTTGCAAAGCCCAGGTTGGTACCGGCCTGGAGGAATTGTACACCAGTAAATTTTGGTTGCAGGTATTCCATACTGCCATCAGTAGACAGGTTGTCCACCACAATAATCTGGAGGCCAGTCACCGTGCTCTTTTGCAAAGAGTAAAGGCACTGCTCCAGGAAGTGTTTGACGTTGTAGTTTACTATGATGACAGTGAGTTGCAAGAATGCAAAGAAAGCCTGAAAGCGGGAAAGATGAAAGGATTATTCTTTTTTAAGATCAGTAAGGTAAATCAGTAATTCCCAAAAATATAAATAGGTATTTAGCACTAATATTTTTTTTAAGCTTTAAAAATTGTTTCTTCGTTGCCCATTTCAAAACCACTAATATCTGTATGAGAAAGGTCCTACCCCTATTGCTTGGCATGTGTTTATATTGTATTTCCTCTTTGGCTCAAGTTAGTTTTACCGGTTCTTCTGCTTCCGTATCAACAGATGACGATGCATCACCAGTTGTAGTAGATGATGCGCTGCTAATTACTACAACCCATTCGATCGATGGCGCCAGGGTGTCTATAACGTCCAACTTTGTCTCTGGTGATATCTTAAGCTATAATAGTGCGTTAGTTCCTTCTGGTGTAACGGACCCTGGCAGTTCAACTTCTGGCGTATTAACCTTTACAGGCACTGCATCGGCGAGTGATTACCAGGCTTTATTAAGATCAGTAACGTTTACAGCTTCTGCAAATGGATCCAGTAACCGTGTAGTTGAGTTTTACCTAGGTTCTACATATCTTAATACAACAAACAATCATTTTTACCAGTATATCCCCAGTACGGATATATCGTGGACAAGTGCAAGAGACGGTGCTGCCTCAAAAAATTATTTTGGTCTTACAGGCTATCTGGCAACAATAACCTCTGCGGATGAAAATCAGCTTGTTCAAGGATTAATACCCACAGATGATGTAAATGCGGCTGCCTGGATAGGAGCATCGGATGAATATAGTTTGATTAATGCGACTGGCGCGACAAGCTATGCTGACCAGAATGCGTCTGAAGGAAACTTCTATTGGGTAACAGGCCCGGAAGCTGGCACCCTGTTTTCATCAGGCAATACCAATCCTGTTGTCGCGTCTGGTCAATATATGAATTGGAATTCCGGAGAACCCAATAACTGGGGTAGTGGTGAGCATTATACAGAAATAAAACTAAGTGGTGGATGGAACGATGATGTGGTAAGCGGCTGGAACAATGTTGATGGATATATTGTTGAATTTGTTGGCTTGTCAGGTGAGCCGACGCTGGACGTAACACATA
This sequence comes from uncultured Chitinophagaceae bacterium, assembly GCA_966674115.1. Taxonomy (GTDB): domain Bacteria; phylum Bacteroidota; class Bacteroidia; order Chitinophagales; family Chitinophagaceae; genus Flavisolibacter. The sequence goes on along the minus strand of CBKWHA010000044.1, from coordinate 18,063 downwards.
GCAGAACGGTTGTGGTAAATCCTACCATCCTCACCACAACTTCCTCTTCAAACTATCATGCACAAAATTCTTCAGTGGTGGTAGATAATGCGCTTACGCTAAAGTCAGGTGGCATGATCACGGATGCCAGGGTAACAATTTCCGGAAACTTTACTACCGATGATGTTTTGTCGTATACAGGCAGCTTACCCTCTGGAGTAACTGCATCGTACAACTCTTCCACCGGTGTATTGTCATTCACCGGCACAGCAAAGCCCTCTGACTGGCAAGCTTTATTCCGTACAGTAACATTTGTTTCCACTTCGCCAAGCTCAAATGACAGAACGGTCTCCTTCTCCGTCGGCAATATGATCTCCGGGGAAAACGGACACTTTTACGAATATGTATCCGGGTCTAATTCCAGTTGGACTACGGCCCGTGATGCGGCTGCGGCCAGAACATACATGGGGCTGCAAGGCTACCTGGCTACCATCACCAGCCAGCAGGAAAACGATCTTATTTCCCAAAAACTGGTTGCAGATGGATGGCTGGGCGGATCGGATGAATACAGCGAGATTAATGCTGCTACCGGCACTACAACCTATGCAGACCAGAGTGCATCTGAAGGAAACTTCTTTTGGGTAACCGGGCCTGAAAAAGGCCAGCCTATTTCATATGGCAATGTCACGCCAGTCAATGCCACTGCAGGAACATACACCAACTGGTATAATGGTGAACCCAATAATGCCGGTAATGAACATTATCTTGAAATTTATTCAACAGGTGCACCAGGAGAATGGAATGATTTGCCCAATAGTTCATTAGTTGGTATGGTGGTAGAATACGGCGGATTGCCAACAGATCCCGGCATTATACTTTCAGCCAGTAGGGTACTGACTAATGACTTCAGTGTACTTCCTGTACAAGACCTGACCTTTCACTTGAAAGAAAAAGGAAGCAATGTCATTATCGACTGGGCTGTATACCACGAGGAAAATGTAAGCCATTATGACCTGCTCCGCAGCGATAAGGGCAACAATTTTAAAAAGATAGGTGCAGTCAAAGCCCTTGACAATGCTGGTACAACAACATATACCTATACAGATCACAATACCCTAAACGGAACAAACTATTACCAAATAGCGGTGGTCGATGAAGATGGCAAACAAACATTTAGTGAAGTGCGTTCTATCATAGTAAAAGGCAAGCTTCAGGTATACCCTTCTGTTTTTACTAATCATTTTACCGTGCATCAATCTTATCAAACACCAAGCTTGTTAACCATAACAGATGCATCGGGAGCCATGTTGCTTCAGAAAATAATCAGACAGGGTACAACAAACATTGAAGCAGGCTTTTTAACAAGTGGCATTTATTTTGTGCAGATATCCAATGGCCAGAGAAAAGAGGTTTTCAAAATTATGAAGCGATAATTAACGGGCCTGTCAGATACGACAGGCCTTTTTTACCAGAACTTCCATATAGGCTTACGTTTTTCTTCTGTTCTCCGGATGGAATGATACACGAGTAGAATTGTTGAGTTGTTTAATAATGTCTTCTATTTATGATCTATTTGCACCCCAGCCAATAATCCAAAATGAAGTCCTAACCATTGCTGGCTTCCCCATCCATTTGCGATCAGGAAACGGTTGTAATTTGCGTAAGCACCTTTTGCATTGGCTTCAATAAATAAAAGTCTGGAGCAATTATAACGCAATCCACTTTCCAGTGCTATAACATATCCGGCCAACTTATATCGATCATCCCTGTGTTTTCCCATGATCGTTGCATTCGTTTTAGGAATGACCGGCCCCACACCAGCCTTGAACACCAGGTTCAATGCTGGTGTACCGTTCTTATCTTCAAACAGAGGCTTCCATTTCACCAGCTTTAACAGGGCATAATTGGCACCATCACTGTGTTCTAATCGGACAAAGTCAGGTGTAATTGTTGTGTCTGATTCATAAATGCGGTCATTGATGCTTCCTCGCATGTGTACACGTTGCAACTGTCGTATGTAGTATTTGATATGATCAAAGTTGAGTTCGATACCCCAGCTTTTTTGTAGTATCCAATCTGACAACTGTACTGAGGTGCTTCATGCTCAAAGTTGATCCCACCATCATCTTTACCCTGCACATTATAGAGCGTAATATCAAAAGCAGGATGGCCTGCACTTTTTAGCCTGATATCGCTTTTGGAATAAAAAGAAAGGTTGGTGCCGAAGGCAAAATAAAAAGTACCATGTTTAGTTTGTGCACTTACAAGCAGACTATACAGCAATAGTAAAATGAGTATAAACAGGTTGCTCAGTTTTTGCATACAAGAATAATAAGTACCAGAACAGTCAGTTCTACTATAACCAGAAGGCTTCAAAAGGCGGGCCTAAATTTCCAAGGCTGTCCATTGGATAACAATAAAACAAAGCTGAGTATACTAACTATAATAGAAATGGAGCCCCAACAAGAGCTCCATTTCTATTATGAAAATCAGGTTCAGGAAGCCTGCCTGTACACGAATTCTTCCAGGACGATATTTGTAATCCCACTTACTTTTTGAATGCGCATTTTAGTGGGATAATAACCAGATTGCTCAAACTTAGAGGGAACGGGAATACTCCTTTGATATGATGGGTTTGCTTTGATAAAATCTAATGTGATCATTGGTTCATAAAAGGTTACCTGGCCATCATAAGAACCGTATAAAAATGTTTGTGTGAATAACTGACCATTTAATTCAGGAGCAGTAACATCCACCCAATGCACGCCCATTTGCGGTACACCGCCAGGTATTGGAACATAATTCTGAGGCATCAAGTAAGGTGTCGGATAATTTTTGAACTTCAAACTATCCATCTCGTAGGGAGCTATTGCCAAGCGGTCCGCTTCACTGGTCATGTAAAAGTGAAAATCAAAATGAGGTATGTTGTAAATACCTTCAGGTTCATGTCCGTGCGGATTCCAGTCAAGCAATGCATGTGTGAAAGGCGTGACACTTGCTTTAGGATGGAATTGCAAGGAAACTCCATTGACATGCTGGTGCCCACCATTATGAGCATCACCATTATCGAGGCTGTTCATGGCCTCTTCGTTAATAGCTATGGCAATGCGTTCAGGTTTTTGATCTTTATCCAATTGCACCCACGTCCAGGCTTTACCATGCTGGAATGCTTGTTCCGGGCCCGTGAAAATTCCACCATGGTGATCTTTGTCTTTTTTGCAGGAGGTCAATACTGCCAGGCTTGTAATAGCGGCAAATAGAATTTGTTTCATGTTTCGTAAACTTTATAGATTGGTTTGTTATTGAACTAAATGAGGTTGTTGAGGAATGCTCTTATCTTTTAGCGGTAGTTGGGGCAATGGCATCCGGTACAAGGTTGTGGACCGGTTTTAGTGATTTCAGGTAAAGGAAGATGGCTTTGATATCTTCATCTGGCATGTTCTTATAATTAGGCCAGGGCATGGGAGGCAATAAATTTCTTGCATTGTCCAGACCTTTAAATTTTCCTTTAGTCAATGCAGTTTTAAACTGATCGTAGGTCCAGTTGCCAATGCCTGTTTCATCAGGTGTCAGATTAGCGGCAAATGAAACGCCCCATGGCCCTGCGAAGGCGGTACTCTCGCCATTGAACATAACCACATGCTCTTTCTGCATCAGGTTTACATCAAATTTGGGCAGCGGTTGGGCACTATTGTATCCTGACAGAAAACGATCCATATCCGGAACGGGTCCTTCTGGGGTGAACTTTTTAGGTGAATGACAGTCGGCACAAGCCATAATTTGTACCAGGTATTGACCCTTTTTCAAAGAAGTTGTATCCGAGGCTGCTACTGTATTTCCAGGAGTTCCTTTTTGACTTTCCGGAACCTTACTTTCCGTGTTGCTGCATGATGATCCGAATACCAGCATAACAATGCCAGCAATCATTGTAACTTTCTTCATGATTGTTTTATTTTAATGCTTCTGTTGTATGTTGTTCTATTGAACTAAATAGGTAGGGATATAGCTCTTCTAATACGTTTAGAAAGCTGCGAAAACAATAGTAATGAAAAGGAAACTACAGGCTACATTATAGTTAAATAAGTGCACATTTTAGCTGATAGTAGCTCTTTTCCTTTTGCGATAAAAGAGAGGGTACATTGCCGGTAAATTCTTTAAAGTCCCTTATTAAATGAGCCTGGTCTGCGTAACCAAAACTATATGCTACATCTGCCCATGTGGGCTGGCTCTTACTACGTTGTATATAGTCGTAAGCATACCGGAACCGTATAATACGCTGATAAACTTTAGGACTGGCACCATAGTGATCTTTAAAACTTCTTTCCAGTTGCCTTTTGCTGATATACAGGCTTTCACTTAACTTTTCAATACTCAATGCTCCTCTAGCCTGGCGTATCAGTTTCGTAGCTTCAATTACGTAATTCCTTTCTGACTTCACCTGTTGCAATTTATTCAACAAGAACTGTTCGGAAATTTGAATCAACGAATGAATGTCATTTACCCCGTATAGATTGTCTGAGAATGCATTGATATTTTTCCCTAATACCGATTCAAGGTCTATACAGTCCTGATAAACAACTGATGCAGGTATTTTAAATAACTGCATCAGGCCTTCAGGCTTTAATCGTATGCCAAAAGTTTCTGCTCTGCCAATTACCTTCCAGGTGGCGGTATCTTTCCAAATACCTACTATAAAGGCATCAGGTAAATCAATCCACTCACTGTTACTTAACACTTTGCAAACATCTCTGTTTACATAATGAATGATTTCTACGTTACCTAAAGGGACGCAGTGTTGGTCAGGAGATCCATCCATTCCATGTGCTTCACAAACGTGGTACCAGTAACAATCTACGTAAGGCTGCAGGGCTTCAGAAGGCTTATATTCCTGATAAAAAAGATCCATAGCTGGAGGTAATTAGCACAAAAGTAAAAGCATATTAAAAATAAATATTGAAAAAAAGCGACATTTTAAACTAATATATTTTCGTTTAATGAAGCCTGGATGGCTATCCATCTTTCTGTTGATAGTTCTTCAGCTCCTATAGCGCACAAATGGTTATAAACCAACTCTTGAGCATTTCTTTTTACACCACCCAACCATTCTATAATTTCTGTATTACTTATAGACCGCATCATCAAGCGACATTCTTCAAAGAGCACTTCTGGATTGATGGATTGTACTATCCGCTGCTCTATCTGTCTTATTTCATCGTCTGTTAAATGCTGCCACATGGTATACATCAATTCATTTTCTTCCCTGTTCATGTGGTAAAGATTAAAGGCAATGAATTCATTGAAGGCATAGAATATCTTTCTGCCGGTGCTCTCTTTTTTATCTGCCTGGGTCGCATTTTTCCATATGTCGATCTGGTCTTGCAACTCCTGGATCAACCGTTGATCTACTTCGTGGTCTTTTTCCATGTCATTTACCAGGGATTGATTGAATTGGGTGACGAGTGGAAGAATGAATTCATCTTCTATATTCGCATGCTTTTCAAAGAAGTGCATCAACTGCTCCAGTTTTTCTATTGTTGCTACGGCTTGCGGCTTGGCGAAATCGGTTTGCTGGATTGATAAAGCTACATTGTATAAAAAACCTCTTAGGCCTTTGTGCACCCGATTGAATAAGTTAAACCGTTGGATATTCATAGATCAATAGTTGTTTTGTGATGCAAAGCTATTTCGGGTATAGGTGCGGGTATTGAAAAAAAGCGACGATTATTAAAAGAAAAGCCCGCTATGCATAGCGGGCTAATAAAATTACTATATACATGTACTGCTTATTTTTCCTCCCGAATCTTTACCCCCCAAGGTTCCATTTCCAGGGAGTCATTATTCTTTACACTTTTTTTAGTGAGCAATTCTACTCCTTCTTTAAAAGGATAGCTAGCCTCTTTTACATCATCAGAATAATTAAAGATGTAGTGAATGGTTTTTCCTTTTGCATTTACCCCGGAACGTACAATAATCGGATAACTTAATTTTTGCGCAGGCGAGCTGATACCTGCCTGCTGTACAACATCAGCCAGTAGGGCATTCAACAGCTCTTTACTCAAAACAGTTCCAACATAGGTAAGTGTTCCTTTTCCGTAATTGTTTTTAGTTATGGCCGGATATTTTGCCAGGTGTTTATTGTCATAATACGCTAGTGGTGTTGCCTTTTCCGGAATAATGTATTCAGCCCAATCCTGTACTTTGTTATTAGTTGCACCTACTTTGAAGGGGTCATCCTTTAAAGCGGTGGCACCGATGTTATCAAATTCCTGGTAATAAAATCCACATGCCTCACGCAAGGGTCCCGGCGCAAGCTGTGCCCTTACTGCCGAATGCTCATTGCTGAATCCGCTTTTCATTGCCATCACCACATGACCTCCGTTTTTTACATAGTCACTGATCTTTTGCAACACCGAGTCACTGGCTATATACAGAGGTGGAATGATCAACAGGCTGTATTTACTAAAATCATCTTCCTGCAAAATGATGTCGGATTCTACATTCTGTTTGTATAGTGATTCGTGTACAGGTTTCAACCATTGGCTCATATATCCATTGAAACCTTCCCAAAAATAGGTACTCTGATAGTTGGCATATTTCATAAACTCAAGGCCATAAAAGGAATCATGGCTAAACAAGATGGCCACTTTGTTCGTCTTTTTCAGGTTCACCAGGTGTGTACCAATCTCTTTCAACTCTTTAGCTGTTTGACTGACTTCTTTATAGGCCCGGTTAGGTTGCAAATCATGACTCAATACTCCTTTCCAGTAAATCTCCTGCCCGTTGTGTATCGAATGCCAGTGCCAGTATTCTACCATATTAGCGCCAGAAGCCAGGTGTGCATACACATTCATCCGTAACTGTCCATCATAAGGAGGCTTCAGGCCTTCTGAGGACCAGCTCGTTGTTTGTGCATTGGTTTCTGTAACCAGGTAATTTGTTTTTTTAATACCCCTGAAATAATCACCGGCAAAGGCAATTTCCAATCCTGTAAGCTTGTCCTGAGTCGGATGATAGACATTCACAGCCATCACATCCATGTATTTAGCTGTTGCAGGATGGTCAATATCCTGTATAGAAGGCATGAAACATTGGGTGATGAACTGGTCCGGACGTTTGTACTCCCGGACAATTTTAGACTGCCAGGTGAGGAAATCAGCAATGATCTTTCTTTTATAACGCTCCCATTCTAATTTATATGACGGGTTAGTGGCACCATCACGGGTGGGAAACTCTTCCCATGAATTGATGTTCATACCCCAGTAATTCAGCCCCCAGGACCTGTTCAAACTATCCAATGTTTTGTACGTTCCTTTTACATAGTTGACAAAGCCTACAAAAGCATCGTAATTGTTTACATCCCGGGAAGTGGTTTCATTGTCTACCTGGTAGCCGATAATAGCCGGGTGTTTGGCATAACGCTCCATCATTTTTCGGATAATACGCTCACTGTAAAATAGAAAAGTGGGGTTGGTAATATCCATGTTCTGCCGGATACCATAATATGCTTTCCGGCCGCCAGCATATTGAATCAACACTTCCGGATGCTTGTGTGCCAGCCAGGCGGGAATGGAATAAGTAGGCGTACCCAGGATGACCTTAATGCCGGCTTGATGCATTTTATCCAGAACTTTATCCATCCATTCAAATTGAAACTCACCCTCTCCTGGTTCAAATAAGCTCCAGGTGGACTCGCCAACACGCACAACAGAAATATTGGCGTCTTTCATCATCTGGATGTCTTTATCCAGGCGCTCTGATGGCATGTATTCATGATAATAAGCAACACCGTACAAAACATTATCAAACTTGATCTGGGCCTGTGTTGTTAGGAAAGGCAGGAGACAAACCAGAGCCACAAAGAAATTGAAAAACAGGCTCCGCTTACATGACAAACAATGCATCATAGTTATAAATGTTTAAAAGACAATTATAATGAAAATTGCAGAATTCAATATTGAATAAGTTTGAAATAAATCCGCTGTCTATCTTTGCGCATGCTTAAAACTACTCTTTTAGAAGCCGTGCAGTCGGCTGCTGATGAAATGAGGCGCTTCATTGACCTGGATTTTAAGATCTCCAACAAGGAAGGTGTCAACAATTTGGTGACGGAAGTTGACCATGCCTCAGAAAAGATCATCATGGATACGATCAAAAAGAACTTTCCTGACCACTATATTCTGACCGAAGAATCGGGGGAAATTTACCAGGATTCACAATACAAATGGATCATTGACCCCATTGATGGTACCGTGAACTTTGCCCATCGCATCCCGATCTGCTGTATTTCTATTGGTGTAGAGCATAATGGCAAAATGGTGCTTGGCGCCGTTTACAATCCATTCATGAATGAACTTTTTGTAGCCGAAAGGGGCTGTGGTGCCACGCTGAATGACAGGCCCATCAGCGTGAGCAAAAAGGAAAATGTTTTGAACTCCTGTCTTGTAACCGGTTTTCCTTACACTTATCTTGATATGCCCAATGGCCCGTTGGAAGTATTTGACCGCCTGATCCGTAAGGGTATCCCTGTTCGCCGCCTGGGTTCTGCAGCTATTGACCTATGCTGGGTGGCCTGCGGACGCTTTGATGGCTTTTATGAGCATAAACTGAATGCATGGGACAGCGCTGCCGGCTTTTTACTGGTAGAAGAAGCAGGAGGCAAAGTAACCGACCTGAAAGGAGGAACTTACTCTCCTTACCAGCCTGGTATTGTTGCCACAAACGGCATTATACATGGTGAATTGCTGAAGTGGGTAAATAATGAGATTTGATTGTCGTAAACCGTAAAAAACATGAGTGATCGTACAGAAATATCTTCTCTTGGTGAGTTTGGATTGATAGATCATCTGACTAAAAATATTGAGATACAAAATGCATCGACCATTGTTGGCGTAGGTGATGATGCAGCGGTAATTGATCACTTTGGCAAGCAAACGGTGATCACTAATGACCTGCTGGTAGAAGGTGTACACTTTGATCTGATGTACACGCCTTTAAAACACCTGGGCTATAAAACTGTGGTGGTAAACGTGAGTGATATTTGTGCCATGAATGCCACCCCAACGCAGATCATACTGGGCCTTGCCTTCAGCAACCGCTTTAGTCTGGAAGCTCTTGATGAATTTTATGAGGGTGTTTATGCTGCCTGTGAAGAGTATGGGGTGGACCTGATCGGTGGCGATACGACCTCCTCGCAGAAAGGATTTATCATTTCCTGCACGGCCATCGGCGAAGTGGCACCGGACAAATATGTTAAGAGAAGCGGAGCACAAAAAGGCGACCTGCTTTGCGTAAGCGGCGACCTGGGCAGCGCCTATCTTGGCCTTACTTTGCTGGAAAGAGAGAAAAGAATTTTCATGGAGAGTCCGGGTGTGCAACCAGACCTCGAGGGTGAAAAATACATCGTGGGCAGGATCTTAAAACCTGAAGCCCGAAAAGACATTACTGCCTTTTTTGCCGAAACTGGCCTCACGCCAACTTCGATGATCGATGTGAGCGATGGCCTTAGCTCGGAAATACTGCACATCTGCAAACAGAGCGGGGTGGGTTGTGTGTTGTACGAAGAAAAAATTCCTATTGCTGATGAAAGCCGGCAGGCGGCTTTTAAATTCAACCTGGATCCTACAGCCTGTGCCCTGAGCGGAGGTGAGGATTATGAACTTCTGTTTACCATTAAACAGGAGGATTATGACAAGTTGAAGGATCACCCTGAAATCAGTGTCATTGGTTATATGACGGACCAGGAGGCCGGCGCACATATTTTTACAAAGGGCGGAAGCAAGCATGCAATTACCGCACAGGGTTGGAATGCATTTAAAGGGTAATGCGAGGTACGAAGTACGAGGTTAGAGGTACGAAGTAGAAAGTTGGAAGTATGAGGTTGGAAGTAAGATGGTAAAATTGTAATTTGTAAATACCTATGTGTGGTTATGAGAATTATTTACTGCATTATAATGGTGTTGCTGCTCGGAAGTTGTACTGTTTCCAAAGAATTTTCTTCAATCAAAAGATATCATGCCAGTGAATTAGCTGAGGATTACACTTTATTCCGCAATATACTGGAAGAAGCTCACCCCGGCCTTTACTGGTATACGCCAAAGGATAGCATGGATTACTATTTTAGCATGGGGCAAAACATGCTAAAAGATTCCATGACGGAGCCTGGGTTCAGAAGTGTACTAAGTTATGTGGTTTCTAAAATAAGGTGCGGGCATACCTCTACCAAACCATCCAGGCAGTATGCCAGGGCCCACAGACGTAGTGGCCGCTTTTTCCCGATGGTGCTTAAACTGTGGCCCGATACGGCTGTACTCACACTCAACTTAAACAGAAAAGACTCTATACTAAAGAGGGGAATGGTGATTACTGCCATCGATAATAAACCCATGAATCAGATTGTTGATTCCCTGTTCCAGTATTTACCTTCTGATGGCTACAACTTTACTCATAAATATCAAGCGCTGAGTAATCGTGGTGTTTTTGGCCGTGTCTATTCTGCTGTCTATGGGGTAAAGTCAACTTATCTGGTAGGTTATCTGGATAGCATGGGAAGGAACAGGAAAATAAGCATTCCGATGTATTGGGTGCAGGATGATTCTACAATCAAGGCAATACGCATGCCCCAACTTACACGCCGTGAAATAAAAAAGCGCAGGCTGGAAGACAACCGCACCCTCCAATTTGATACCTCATTGAATATGGCAGTGATGGATCTGAGCACGTTCACCAGGGGTTACCACCTGCCTCAATTTATTAAGTCTTCCTTCAGAACGCTCAAAAAGAAAGGAACCGAAAATCTTATCATTGACTTACGAGGCAATGGTGGAGGCAGTGTTACTAATTCAAATCTGCTAACGAAATATATTGCATCCCAACGTTTTAAAATTGCTGACTCGCTTTATGCCTTAAAGAGAGGAAGCCGCTACGGCAAGTACCGGCAACACCGGTTTACCAACTGGTTGTTCCTGGCATTCTTTACCAGTAAAAAGCGGGATGGACGATACCATTTCGGCTATTTTGAGCGGAAACAATTCAAGCCTAAAAAGAAAAACCACTTTGACGGTACAGTGTACATCCTGACTGGTGGAAATACTTTTTCTGCTTCTACATTATTTACACAGGCGGTAAAAGACCAGGAGAACGTGGTGGTGGTAGGAGAAGAAACCGGGGGAGGCGCTTACGGCAATAATGCTTGGCTGATCCCTGATGTTACCCTGCCGCATACCAAGGTACGTTTCCGCCTACCGCTTTTCAGGTTGGTGATCGATAAGAACTTGCCAAAAGACGGACGAGGTGTTTTGCCTGAAGTGGAGGTGTTGCCAACTACAGATGCCATCCGCAGGAATGTTGATTTTAAAAAGGAGAAAGTGATTGAGTTAATCAAGCAGAAAAAGAACTTTTAATTTATGGTTTATGGCAGCCAAAAACCATAAACTATAAACCTTCCTCAATGTTATTTAGAATCAGAAACCGATCTGCGTCTTTGAGAAAGGGCATTTTCTCGCGTATCTGAAGGAGGTGCTCTTTATCCAAAGTGATGGTAAAAATATCTTCCTCATGGGCCTTATGATAGAGCATTTCGCCTAAAGCATTTACGACCATACTGTCGCCGCTGTGGTAAATATTATTGCCGTCATTGCCAATGCGGTTCACCCCAATAACATAACATTGGTTTTCAATGGCTCTCGCCTGCAGCAGGGTTTTCCAGGCATGGCTTCTGCGTTCGGGCCAGTTGGCAACATACACTAATATATCGTATTCGGGCTCGGATTGGTCTCCTTCTTTTTGCAAGGGTGACTGGCGCGACCAGACAGGGAAGCGCAGGTCATAGCAAACCATGAGGTTTATTTTCCAGCCATTGGCTGAGGTTATCAGCCGTTGGGTGCCTTGGGTATAATACTGGTCTTCTCCAGCGAAAGCAAATAAATGGCGCTTGTTATATATTCCATATTTTCCGTTGGGCAACATCCAGACCAAGCGGTTATAATAATGACCTTCTTCCTCAATAATCATACTGCCGGTCAGGGCAATTCTTTTTGCTGCCGCTACTTTCTTCATCCACTGCATGGTAGGTCCATCCATGGTTTCGGCAAACTGCTGCGGTTTCATGCTAAAACCCGTGGGGAACATTTCGGGGAGTACAACCACCTGTGTTTTCTCCTTAATAGCAGCAATCTTTTGCTCCAGCATTTGCAGGTTGGCTTCTTTATTTTCCCAATGTAAGGCAGTCTGAATCAATGTAAAGGTGAGTGAAGACATGGGTGCAAGTTAGTGGCAAATGTCTTTTCTGCTACTTTCTGTTTGCCAGTTTTGGATTAGCGCCAATAGTTTCCAGAATCCCTGTCAGCGATGTTTTCCATACAAGGTTCAAGAAGCCTCCATGAGGGTCGCGTTGGAACTCCGCAGCCACTTCTCTTGGTGTCCCGTTTTTTTGGGGATTACCATCTTTGATGACAAATTTATTGGCCAATAATCCAATTAACCCTTTTTTATCAAGCCCTTCCTCATCCTGTTCTTTTTCATACAAGGAAAGCTTCAAATCATTATAGAGTAATAAAACCTTTCCTTTTGTTTTATGCTGATCTCCCTGCATCTGCACTTTTATGCTTTCCATTGCTCCTTTTTCCACTTTGAATAAACCTAATGGCACAGCAAAGCTGTTGACAAGGTTGCCATCAAAGCCTTCCATTTTTAGATTTGCCGAAAAGTTACCCTGTTTATAATTAGCCAGGGCCAGGGTAAAATAAGCTGTAAATGGCACCTGACGCATAAATTGCGCAGTGCTGTTTATAGTTGTATACTTCTTTTGCTTTATATACTGAGGTATGTTGGTAATGTTGGTGATATCCAGGTTTGCTTTATTAAAATAGAACGTGCCGCTCTGGGCTGATCTTGGATTATATTCCTCATAAGTAAGATCCAGGTTGCGTACGAACAGTTTTTTCACGTAAACCTGTATGGGCAGCTCCATCAGCAATTGATGCGGGAAATTTCCCATCTTGTTCCTTGGCGGTAAAGAGCGGTCGAGGTAGACTTTCAGTTTGGGATTATTGATATTTATTTTATCAGCGACAAAGCGTTCATTGTTCATTAAGCCCCACCAATCCACTTTATGAACCAACACTCTTGGTATGTGCAAATCGTACTGTTCCTTCTGTTGGAGCAACTCTTTGTTAAATTGTTTCCGGTTCAGCCTTGATGAAAGGGAAACATTGTTAAGCGTCATCAGATGTTGCGGCGCTTCTACTGTTAATACATCTACTTTAAACTGGTAAAGGTTGTCAGAAGTTTTCTCTGCGTAGTTGCGCATCGACAACAGGGCTCTTTTGGCAAATAAGAAACGGTCAGTTGCTTTTTGTGTAGAGGAGTCTATCAGGATATCATGAAAGCGCAGTACAACTTCATTGTACTTTGTTTTTTTATTTTTATTCCTGACGTTATAACAGATAACGGTACCGCTCTCTACGGTTAGTTTTTTAACAGCAATCTTGTGAATATGTTTTTTGATGCGCTGGTACAGGTTTTCAGGATCTAGGGATTTCTTTTTATTGTAGGCTCTCTTTTGATGGTACACTTCTATAACAGGAGCTTTCATTAACAAAGAACTAAAAACCATTGTTTTGTCGTTGACAACATCGTCAATATTAATCCCATTGATTGTCAAGGTGGGGAGTGCAATGTCGAAAACATCATCAGGTGCTTGCTGTGAATGGTCAAGTACTGCCAAAGCTTTCCGATCAGGAGATAGCCTTATGTTCATTAATGTTACGGTTGACTGCAGTACGTCTACCGACATGCTGTCTATAGACAAGTCATACAGTCCCCTGGAGCCTTCTTTAACAAGCTGTTGCAACCTGGTCTTAAAAAGTGGCCGGAGATCCATAGTAGAATCCGGATTTTCGGCAGGTGCTGCAAATGCTTTACTTACTGCTACAGCCTGCTTCTCTTTTGATTTTCTGATATCTTTTTGCAAGGAAAAGCGCATAAAGAGATAGGCAGCTATAATGATCCCTCCCACTACCAGCATCAACAAGTATAGCTTTTTCATAGGTTAAATCCTGTTCAAAGATTACACCACAGATTAATGAGCAATGGGTAATTAAACTCATTTAAGTAACTGATATACTACAAGGCTAAGCACATAAGCCAGGGCTGTCATGTATGCAAGTTGGATCATTGGCCACTTCCAGCTTCTTGTTTCGCGGCGTACAATGGCCAATGTACTCATGCATTGCATGGCGAAAACATAAAAGATCAACAGCGATAAGCCGGCCGCCAATGTAAATACAGGGGTACCGTCGGGCCATTTGGCGGTTTTCATTTTATCGCGGAGCCTTAAGCCTTCCTCGTCATCGCCAACGCTGTATAGGGTAGCCATAGTTCCTACAAACACTTCACGGGCAGCAAAAGAAGTGACGATGGCAATGCCCACTTTCCAGTCGAAGCCCAGTGGTTTGATAACGGGTTCAATGCTTTTGCCAATCAAACCGGCGTAAGAATTTTCCAGTTTAGCTGCCTGATAAGTATGCTCTACCTGAGCGATGGGTAAAACCTGCGCTGCTTTGGCCTGCACGTATTGCGCTTCCACCAGTTTCATTTTATTTCCGGGGCCAAAAGAGCTTAATCCCCAAAGCAGCAGACTAATGATCATGATGATCTTACCGGCATCGAATACAAATATCTTCGCCTTGCTGATCATGGTGTGTATGATATTGTTCCACCTGGGTGCATGATAAGTAGGCAGTTCCAGAATGAAAAAACTTTTCTCTTTGATTTTGATAAACCACTTGGCAATATACGCCACCAACAGAGCCATCAGCAGGCCCAATAAGTATAATCCCATCATTACCAAACCCTGCAGTCCCAAAAAGCCAAAGAAATATATATTGGGAATTACCAAACCAATCAATATGGTATAAACGGGCAAACGGGCGGAGCAGCTCATTAGGGGAGTGACCAGGATGGTGAGCAACCGTTCCTTTCTGTTCTCAATATTTCTTGCCGACATGATGGCGGGCACGGCACAAGCGAAACCGCTGATGAGCGGCATTACGCTTTTACCGTTGAGGCCTACACTGCGCATCAGCCGGTCTGTTAAAAAAGAAATACGGGCCATATAACCGGTATCTTCCAGGAGGGTGATCAGGCCAAATAAGATCATGATCTGTGGTACAAATACCAATATGCCGCTTAGGCCTGCCACAATTCCGTTGATGATGAGATCGCTCCACCAGGTTTCCGGCAATACTCCTGAGAGCCAGTTACCTGCGGCCGAAAACCCCAGCTCAATCCAGTCCATGGGATATTGCGCTAATAGAAATACACTTTGGAACAACAAAAACAAAACCGCCAGCAGGATCAGGTAACCCCAGCGGCGGTGCATCAGTATATTGTCCAGCTTGTTGGTAAACAGGGTCTGTTCCAAAGGATCAGGCTCAGCTACTGAAAGCTGCAGGATATGTTTGATACGGGAATAGCGCTGCAGGATTTCTGAAGCCTGTGTCTTGGTATGATTGAAGCTGTACTTTTCCTCAATACCTTCAATCGTATCCTGTGTACCAGCATCAAAGTCAAAATGCTCGTGGTTGATCAGCAAGTGAATGGCTTTATAATCACTTACTTCGGGAAATACCTTCTGCAGATCGCCAATGGGTTCTCTTGCCAAGGACCTATTATCAATAAAATCCCGAACAGGCACATGATAAAGGTTCAGTGCTGTTTGCTCGATGGCTTTTTTAAGTTGCGGAATGCCTTTGTTTTTACGCGGGTTAACGGAAACCACCGGAACGCCCAGTTCCCGCTCCAGCTCCAACAGGTCGATCTTGATACCTTTTTTCTTGGCCATGTCTACCATGGACAGGGCAACGACTACCGGTTTTTTCAGATCTATGATCTGGGTGCAGAAAAGGAGATTGCGCTTCAGGTTGCTGGCATCCACCACTACCACAAAAATGTCGGCCCGTATATCAATATCCTGGTGAAGCAGCACTTTATAGCTTACCCATTCATCCGGACGCTTGGGATAGAGGCTGTAGGTACCGGGGAGGTCGATGACCTGGGCAGATAAGTTTTCGGATAAAGCTGTAAACCCTGTTTTTTTATCAACGGTAACCCCGGGAAAATTGCCCACCTTTTGGTTCAGACCAGTCAGGCTGTTGAACAGGGAGGTCTTTCCACAATTAGGATTACCCACTAAAGCAATATGTAAAGGACGATTTGCCACGTTTGGTGTGCAAAATTAGAAGCCTAACTGTTGAGACATTTACGAAATCAGGAGTATTTATGAAATCTGGGAAAAGTTTAACAGCCCTAAAGGGGAGTTTACAAGGTCACGGGTTCATGGAGTTAGGGGGAAAAGCGGTTATAAGTCAGGGGTTTTGAGGATAATGGACTTTAAAGGATAGTTAAGAGATGGATAGATGATTTAGGATTCTTGATTCAGGCATAATTTTAGAATTTTCTCAGCCCGGCGCACACAACCATTAAATACCTTTGCGCCTCTATACTGAAAGACAAATTAAATGCGGAACTACTTACTTATTTTATTACTTCTTGTTTTTGGCGTTGCTGAAGCCCAAAAGCTCAGGAAAGAAGACAAGCAACTGTTTGCTAATCTGCAAGGACATATTCAATACCTGGCCAGCGATGAATTACAAGGACGAAGAACAGGCACCCAGGGTGAAGCCCTGGCCATGAAATATATCAGTGACAAGTTTAAAGAGGTTGGCCTTGCTCCTAAGGGCACCAATGGCTATTTGCAGCCATTCCAGATCAATGAAGGAAAACAGATCAATCCCTCTACCCATCTTCTTGTTGGCGGCCAAACACTTACGCTTTACAAAGAGTTTTTCCCCTTTGCCTTTAGTGCAAACGCTTCCCTGGAGGCACTTCCCTCTATGGCCATACAGGAAGTGCAGATGCCCTGGTTCTGGGATATTAAGGAATTGGTTGAGGAAAACAAAGGCAACCCTCATTGGGATGTTTATGCCGCAATTGAAAAGAAAACAGAGGAAGCACATAAGAAAAGCGCTACCGCTTTATTTGTTTACAATACTTCATCAATTCCGGATAACATTCAATTTAAAGGAAGTGACCGCCCAACAACATCGGGTATCCCTGTTGTTTATTTAACCAAGGCAGGCGTTTCGAAATATTTTAACGATGAATCGGCAACACTGGACATTAAATTAAAAACGGACATTGGTCCAAAAATCAGGACTGGGAACAATGTTGCCGGCTTTATTGATAATGGCGCCCCCAAAACTATCATTTTTGGCGCCCACTTCGACCATCTGGGTTTGGGAGAAGATGGCAATTCGCTGCAACAGGGATCAAAGGAAATTCATAATGGCGCTGATGACAATGCCAGTGGTATATCGGCCTTGATAGAACTAGCGCGTATGCTGAAAGCTTCACCATTGAAGCAAAACAATTACCTGTTCCTGGCTTTTTCGGGTGAAGAGCAGGGACTGTACGGGTCAAAATATTTTACAGAAAATCCTACCATTGACCTTAGTGCTGTCAGCTATATGATCAACATGGATATGATCGGGCGCCTGAATCCCGCCAGCCCGATGCTGACTGTTGGCGGCTTTGGCACTTCACCTGCCTGGGCTACAGTTTATAATACAACGGGTAGAAAGGCGGTTTATAAAGGAGCGTTGCAGTTTCGCTTCGATTCCAGTGGGGTTGGGCCAAGTGATCATACTTCTTTTTACCGTAAGAATATCCCTGTGCTTTTTTACTTTACCGGCCTGCATAGTGACTATCACAAACCTACCGATGACGCCAATAAGATCAATTACATGGGACAACTGCAGGTGGTAAAACATATTTACAGCCTGGTGGAGGTGCAAAGCAGGAATGCTGGTAAGGTGGCATTTACGCCAACCAAAGAATCGCAAATCAATACAGCAGCTACATTTAAAGTTACCTTAGGTATCATGCCCGATTATAGCTTTAATGGCAAAGGCGTGCGTGTGGATGGGGTAACGGAAGGCCGCCCGGCTCAAAAGGCAGGAATAAAAGCTGGGGATGTCATTGTAAAACTTGGCGACTACGACATAGCCTCGATGGAGAGCTACATGG
>CBKWHA010000043.1:0-27482 GCA_966674115.1 uncultured Chitinophagaceae bacterium | reverse complement strand
ATCCATGGACGCTTCACCTCGTCTGGAAGCTCCTACATAATGATCCCGGTGCTGTAGGTTTGTTTGCGAACAATCCTTTCCCTGACAAGCCACCACGATATATCCGGGCAGTGCTGTATCGTTATTCATTTACACAACCAGGCAATGCCCAGGGTCTTTGGTGGAACCGTGAGCGGATCAATCTTTGGCTACCACCAATGTCTGCTACAGATCCGCGCCTGGTGGAACTTTTGAGAAGTGAAGGATGGCTTCCACATTGAATTACTAAATAGGTTGTGCTTTAAGCTTAAATATTTCTTTTATTGCTTTCTTAGCTGCATGATAACCGCACATGCCATGTACGCCTCCACCAGGAGGTGTAGAAGAGGAACAGATATAAATACCTTTTGCAGAAGTTGTATAGGGTGATAATCTCAATGCTGGGCGGGTAAATAACTGTCTTACATCAGCGATTCCACCAATAATATCACCACCAATATAATTAGAATTATAGGCTTCCATTTGAGCTGCATTCATCACATGCCTCCCAATGATCCGGTCTCTGAAGCCAGGAGCAAAACGCTCTACTTGTCTTTCAATTTGCCCGGTCATATCCACTTCTGAACCATTAGGCACATGACAATATGCCCAAGCAGTATGTTTTCCCTCTGGCGCCCGAGATGCGTCTAATACACTTTGCTGTGCTAATAATACAAAAGGCCGCTCAGGATGTTTGCCTTCTGAGGTTAACTGTTCAGAAGAAGCAATCTCTTCCAATGTATTTCCTAAGTGCACTGTACCTGCCAGGCTACACTCAGATGCTGTAAAAGGTATGGGTCCATCTAAAGCCCAGTCAATTTTAAACACCCCCATTCCATATCGATACCGGTTCAATTGCCATTTATACAATGAAGAAAATTGATGACCTGCTATTTGCAGTAACTGCCTGGGCGTAACATCAAACAATACAGCGCGGGATGATGGTAATTGACTCAATGAGCGAACATGAAAGTTGGTTTCTATAGTACCACCCAATGAAACGAAATAGGAAGCTAAAGCATTGGCAATGGCGTTTGATCCACCTTTTGGAAAGGGCCAGCCACTTATGTGTCCTGCTACCATCAATACCAAACCAACAGCAGAAGTTGCAGCATTTGACAAAGGTTGAATAGAGTGGGCAGCAATTCCGGCCCATAATCCGCGCATCCCTTTTGTATGGAACCGTTTTGCTAGTTGAAGGGCAGATGTCAACGCCTTTAAACCAAAAGAAATCATATCTATAGGATGTTTTGGAAAATGTAATGGACCTAGTATATCTGCTTCAATACCTGGCCAGGTCTTTACTAAAGGCTTTATTAAACTTGTATAAGGCAACCCATCAGCTCCTAATAATCTTGCTGTTTGTTCTATGGATTGATGTAAAAAAGCAGCCGTACCATCATCAAAAGGATGTGCTGCAGCAATAGTAGGGTATATAAATTCTAACCCATGTTTTTCAAGTGGTAGTGTTTTAAAAAATGGAGAAATAGCTGCTAATGGATGTATGGCGGAACATACATCATGAACGAAACCCGGCAAAGTGAGTTCTGCAGAGCGTACCCCTCCTCCGATAATATCTTTAGCCTCCAGCAACAAAACAGAAAGCCCTGCACGTTGCATCGTAATAGCAGCAGCTAAACCATTTGGTCCCGAGCCTACAACTATAGCATCGTAATCTCTACTGTTCACATCTTTATTTTAAACCTAAATTTCTATACTACTATTTACAAATAATTTTTATGCCTGAAAGTAATTTAATGCCACATAGCTTAACTTCAACCTCTTATGGTAACGGTGCTCCAGATTTTTTTTGCTTTAGCGCTCATTCTTTTGATCATTCTGCTCGTATTCCGTCCCAGGCGAATAGAGGCAGTCCCCTGGCCGTCCAATTACCAGGATATCTTACAAGATTATGTACGGTTTTATGCAAACCTGGACGAAGAAGGAAAAAAGGTTTTTGAAGATAAATTTCAAAAGTTTTTGTTAGCCGTAAAGATCACCGGTGCCAATGCTGAAGTGGAAGACTTGGATCGTGTGCTCATTGGTGCCGCCGCTGTCATTCCTGTTTATTACATCCGCGATTGGGAATACATCAACCTGAGAGAAATTTTAGTATATCCAGGTAATTTCAATTACGATTTTGAGCAACAGGGTTATGATCGAACAGTATCAGGAATGGTAGGTTCTGGTGCTTTACAGAACGTGCTCATTATTTCCAAATGGGAGTTGCGCCAGGGCTTTATCAACAACAAGAGTACCCATAATACAGCCATTCATGAGTTTGTGCATTTGATCGATAAAATGGATGGTACTATAGATGGCGTTCCTGAAATATTGCTGGAACGGAAATATGTTCCACAATGGCAGCAATTGCTTCAGTTAACCATGGATAAGATCAGGCGGGGTGAGTCGGATATTGATCCATATGGTGCCACAAGCCCTGTAGAATGTTATGCGGTTGTATCAGAATACTTTTTTGAAAATCCTGAATTGTTCCGTTCCATGCATCCTGAATTAAATGAAATGTTGCAGCGGATTTTTGTTAGGAACTTATGAATGAATACTTGAGTAAAAACATTGTTATTACATTTGAGAAGTTTTACTTTGTAACCATGAGAACTACCATTACTACTGCAATCTTACTGCTTTCACTCTCCTGCTTTGCTCAGAAAATAGAAAAATTTTTTGATTACGCATGGAGACCAACCATAGCCAATACCGCCCGTTATTATGCCTTGATTGAAAAGAAAGATACAGTTTGGCATAGGAAGGACTTCTTTATTCATGAAGGGAAATTACAAATGGAAGGATACTACCAGGACAGTACCTGCAAAAAAGAAGAAGGCAAGTTTTCTTATTACCATGCCAATGGCGCACTAGAAGCTATAGGTGCTTATAAAAATGGAAAACGTGAGGGCTTTTGGCTGCGCTACCATGACAATGGCATGATGCAAGATTCTGTCATCTATGAAGGTGGAAAGGTTGTAGGTACAAGACTGCGCTGGCACCCGAATGGTTTTCTATCTGATTCTTCTGTAATGAACAAAGATGGCAGCGGTATGGAAGTGAGCTGGTTTGATAATGGCAATCCTTCTGCTGCAGGCAGGTATGCGGCTGGAAATAAAATGCATGGGAAATGGCAGTTTTTTCATAGAAATGGGAAACCGAGTGCCACTGAAGTTTATGAAAATGGCACTCTATTATCCAAGCAATATTTTGATGAAGAGGGAAACACTCTTTCAGATACCACCAGCAGGGATAAAGCAGCATCTTTTCCCGGCGGTTTAAAAGCCTGGCAAAAATATTTGCTCAAGAACCTTTATTTTCCTTCTCAATGGAAGATTTCCAACGCAGATCAAGCCATTGTGGTAGTAAATGCCGTCATTGATGAAGAAGGCAATGTAACAGACATCGCACTTTATGCACCGCTGCATCCTGACTTTGATAAGATTGCTTTAAATGTTATACGCAAATCGCCAAAATGGATACCTTCCATCGCTCATAACCGGAAAGTAAAATACTATTTTCGTCAGCCAGTAGTATTTCAACAATAGTTTTGAAGCTTTTATCCTTTAAGATATGTACACAATCCCTATTTACTTACATACGGATAATCGCAAAGCCTTTCAATCCATTTCTTCCATAAGGGACTGCCAACTCCCTGGCTGAAATTTGTCTTGCCTTTTGAAAATCCAGAACATTGCCTCTTTTCCAGAATACAACGCCTTCATCTAAAGGATGGCCACGCTCGTCCAGGGTAGTAGCACTGCTGGTAGCATGCTTATTCTGATGAAGGCTGTTGTACAAAAAGACCAACTTGCCTTCTTGTGGTATGAAAACATATGACAGTTCGGCTGAATTCAGTTCCCCCGTTTGCTCCTGGTTCATGAGTCCGCTCCAGCAACTGTCCACTTTATTGGCAGGAAGATAGTATAGACTCAGATCGCCACGCTCATATGTACCTTTTCGCACCAACAACTGGTTATAGCGGGTGTATTCATGCTTCTGATAATAAGGAGGAAGGTTGTTCATCGTAAAAACAGTATCATCTGCTTCCTCATTGCTCTTCCTAAAATCTTCTCTCATGTACGTAGATAAAAAAGGTCTGCCATGTTCTTTCAGCAATAGAAAACCTCTGCCCGGCACAGGCAGGAAATACTCATGAAACAAATTTTCCTGTTTGTTTTTGAAAGCCGCTAAGGTGCTAAACTGGTAAGTAGTATCAAATGCAAATCTTTGATGAGAAAACAGGTAATGTACGATGCGCACCTTTTTTATGGCCGGGTAACTACTGTTTAGCAAGATACCTGCGAAAGCTTCTCCTTTTTCATTGTCCAGAGATAAGGACAACTCCTGCACGCCTCTATGCTTTGTGAGTTGGATTACTTTGTAGGCAAAGCTGCTGTCTTCACTATTGAAATGAGACAGTAAGTAATGAGCATTACGCCTGCCGGGAGCAAGCATGAACCAGTCTCCGCTATTGGATAGCTTAACAGGACTATTGTCAAAATCTTCAAGCGGGTGGTTGCTGAAATCATATTGTATAAAGGGTTGCGTTAGGTTGTGGTCTTTATAAACTCTATGAGACAAAACATCCCAGTTACTGTTGTATAGTAAAGCATGTACATGTGGAGGAGAGCCTTCAATTGGTTCAAAACCCAGCAAGAGAATTTTATTGCCATCCTGCGAACGGAGCAATAAAAAATCGTCTCCCTTCATATGGCTTGGGAAACTGGCTACTGTATCCCTGATAGCAACGGTGTCCCCTTCAGGGGTATATCGCCTGAGCAATACGCTTGTTTGATGACCAGCATTCTGAAATAAGAGCTGGTCAAAATAGCTGTTGCCTGCAACAAAGTATTCTTTAAAAACGGAATCAGAAAGTGTATATGGAATTGTTTTGAGCCAGTTGATCCTGCTATCATAAACTTCAAAGCTGAAGCCGCTCTGCCTTTTCCTCTTTTCTTTTGCCTTGTGTACCCAATAAGAGTTGCCCACCTTTCCAATCACCTCAAAGCGAGCGTCAGAAATATTCCGGCTATAAGGAGCATACAGCACCTGCTGTGCGCAAAGAACAACAGGAAGGAGAAAAGCCAGGAAGGCCAAAGCCGCATGTACTCTGCTTTTCATAAAAATACCTTGTATAGTAAGGTACAACTATTTTGCAAACCATTCTTCTCTTTGTTCCTGCGTTCAGACTACCGTAATTCCAGCAGTTCAAATGGAGACTCAAATTACTCCAAATACATTTGGTGGATTCGGCATTTAATACAACGGCGGATCTCCAATATTGATTAAAGACTTGATTTTGCCATGATTGCTGCAAAAACTAAAAAGTTAAGAATGATTAAAATCATCAAATAGCTGATATAGAAGTAGTAAATTTAAAGAGGTTCATATGAGTAAGGCACTGGCCATATTGCTTCTTTTTATTTTTTCTGTCACGCAAACAGAATTCGGACAGTTATTGAAGTTTCCATTGCTGTTTGAACATTATAACAAACACCTCCAGCAAAATCAAACTTTATCATTTATAGAGTTTTTAAAGGATCATTATGCAAAGGAGCATCAAGATAAAGACCAGACAGAAGACAGAAGACTTCCTTTTCTTACTTCTATGTCGCAATCCTCTAATATTGCAGTTGTTCCTGTAGCTATTTTGCCGCAAAAGCCGGTTAAAAACGTAATTAAAAAGTTTTACTTATTGAATGACCAGCACAATTTACCCAAGGTATTTCACAGCATCTTTCATCCTCCCCAATCTATCATAGGCTAATTTTATTTGCTCGTAGTTAGAAGTTTACAATTTCTGAATTTAAAATCTAAGTTTATGAATAGTGCACAAATTCATTTAGCGTTAACGCATGTCCCCGTGATCTTATCACTGGTGGGACTCGTTATTCTGCTTGTTGCCCTTGTTAAAAAGAGCAATTCATTGATAAAAACATCCTATTATATTTTTTTATTTGCAGGTCTTGCTGCTATACCTGTATATTTAAGCGGAGAGGGTACTGAAGAGATGGTAGAGCGGCTGCCCGGGGTTTCCGAGGCTGTGATTGAAAGGCATGAAGAGGTAGCAAAACTAGCTATGATCAGTATTGTAATTGCTGGTTTGGCGTCATTATCAGGCCTCCTCTTTTTTCAAAAGAATACTGCTACCAGGATCATCAAGGCAGTAGTTTTGCTTCTTGCTATTTCTTCTGGCGGTATGATGGCACAAACCGCTCATTTAGGTGGGCAAATCAGACATACAGAAATCAGGAGCGGAAGTACAATGAAAGGTGAAACAGGCAATGAAACCAGCAACATCCAAAGTAAAGCTAATCCGGGCAATCATCCGGATGATGATGACTGATTTCAAGTATCACTTGTACAAAATAAGGCAGGCGTATTAAGACCTGCCTTTGCCAATTCTTTCGGCAATTTACCCTAATATTGCCCTCAGCGTACTCGCATTATAAACAGCATTACCCCCTCCATCATTGTTGAAATAAATATAAACATCTTTCCCCTGCCCTTCCCATTCCCTGATGCGGTTGGACCACCAATGCAGATCGGCATCCGAATAATACCCGCCATACAAATACTGCTGATCCGGGCCATGCATGCGCACATAAACAAAAGGCGCCGTTGCCCGTAATACACACGGCAGGTGTGCCCCGCTCATGATGCAATAGGCGGTTCCATATTCTTCCAATAACCTGTAAACGCATTCCTGGTGCCAGCTATGATGGCGAAACTCTACCGAAAGCTGTATCCAATGAGGCACCTGCTGTAAAAAATACCGCAACCTTTCATAATCAAAGACAAAATTGGGGGAAAGCTGTATCAACAATACCGCTCTTTTATCACCCAGCTCATGCCAGCATGCCTTGATCCGTTCTATCCACTTTTCAGGTGCGTACAGGCATTTGCCGTGTGTAAGAGACCGGGGAGCCTTTACGCTTAATAAAAAACCAAGAGGTAATCTATGCTGCCAGCTTTTAAAAGCAGCAATTGTTGGCCAGCGGTAAAAGCTGCTGTTTAATTCTACGGTCTGATAACGCTGCACATAATAACCCAACCGGTCCCATGGCTTTGTTCCGTGCGGATACAAAACGCCATGCCAATGATCATAACTCCAGCCTGACGTGCCAATATGGATGCTCATATGGAAAGAAGATGTACCTATAAGCATGCCAGTATCATTTTCGCATGCCTATTGATCAATAACTAATGTTACAATAGACCTGGGCTTAAGCATTACTTTCTTAATAGAATCAATCGGGCAAGGTTTCATATTTTCTTCATTATCAGCAGTAGTAACGTACTGACGAATTGCTTTGATTTGATGTACACCCGGCAATTCCAAACTCACCTCTCTACTTGTCTTTGTATAGTTAATTGCTACAACCACAACCTGTTTGTCATTGGTAAAGGCTGAAAGCATTACGTCTTGTGCTGCTTGTAGATCATTTTTATGATCGCTTCTTTCTGTAATAATTCTTCGCATGCCTGGCCTGATAAACCTGCTGTAATGACCTAATGCCCATAAATTTTTGGTGATGTAAAAATCACCTGCAGTGTTATCCTTGTTTTTCTTCAGCGCAAGCAGGTAATAACGGGTATCAAAATCCGGTTTACCTGGCTCCCAGGCATTCCATAAATGCCATGCAGATGCATTGGCTACAGCAAGATCATGGTAAATTATTTTTGACAGAAAGAGCGCACAGTCCATGGCATTGACTTTTCCCTTCACTCCTTCCTTATATCCGTCGCCCAGCATACAATATTCTGATTGCCAGAATGGTATCTTGTATTGTACAGCAGCCTCTTTTACCCTGCTCCGGACATTGACAATTGTTGTATCTCCAAGATCTGTAAAATAACTATGCCCTGCTATTACAGGATGTACTTGCTTCAATTGGCCAACGTATAGCGAACTGTTGGGTGCATAAAAAGTTGGTATTTGCTGATATGCATGCCCCTCTCCTTCATACAAGTCAGTAAGTTTACTTGCCTCGGTAATCAGGATTTTTGTAGAAAGCTTTTTGGAGGACAATGCACTATCCAAACTTACTGTGATCCTGTAAATATCTTTATTGTGCCATGGAGTACCTTCCTGGTGCATTTGCCCGAATTTATTGGACCAGTCCCATTGGGGCTCATTAACCGGGCTTATATAGTTAAAATGCAAACCTTCTTTATCAAAGTGCTGCACTACTGTTGCCAGGAAATCTGCAAAGGCAGCATATTTGTCTTCTTTCAGATTTGTTGCATAATCCTTGGTGGTTTTAAATCCCAGACCGTTTTTGGTAAACTGGACCGGAGGTGTATTACTATAAGCAATCAGGTTTTCTACACCATATGATTTTGCTTGTTTGACAAACCACAAATATCCCGATTGCTTATTCCAGTTATAGGTACCATCTGCGGAAAGAAAGCATTCAACACGCCTAAGAGGATCTTTGATACCACTCCTATCACCTTGTTCTGCTGTTCCGCCGCCTATGTTAAATCGCCAGGCTGATAGTCCTATGCCTAATGGATTTCCGTTTTTGTCAAAGCCTTTACTGAACAACAGTTCAGCCATCCGATCTTTTTGATCCGGACACCAGTATTTTCCAATATTTTCGGAATACCAGGCACCTGAAGCTCCAATATTGTCAATGGTTTGTGCCCTTTTGTTTACATCAATGGTAAACTGTATTGGCTGTGATTGAACAGTAAAGACTGTAACTACTACAGTCAGAAATGCAATCGTTATTTTAGAGAGCATAACTACTTTATTGAACTTTGTACAACGTCTGAATTTTTTACAACATCCAGAATAGCTTTATTGATACCTTTCAACTCGGTTTGTTCTGGTTTCAGTAACTCGAAAACAACGATCTCGTTCTTTCCTTTGTGCAACCATTCAACAGGCACATAAACGGTTTGTTGCGGACCGATCTCCCAGTATCTTCCCAGGTTATGTCCATTCACCCAAACGATGCCTTTCCCCCAGTTGGTCATATCCAAATAGGTATCACCTGTCTGTGCTAATTCAAAAGTTCCTTTTCTCAATACCGGCACATTCGCAGCAGGTTTGCTGTTTTTAAAAGGTACTGTGCTAATATTTTCGAAAGGAAGTGAAAACATTTGCCAGCCTTTAAGTTCAGTGCCATTTAATAATACTCTTTCAGTTATTCCTTTTTTATTTTTCAGAAGATGGGGACCAAAGTTGATACGGCCTAAATTCTCTATCAATATATCCAACGTTACTTTGCCTTTAGGTAATGAGATGTGAAGGCTGTCCTGGGCCAGTCTCCTGTCCAAAACGCCTGCACGCTTTCCATTGATGTACACAATACCAAAATCTCTCAGGTCTTTAATTTTCAACATACCAGAAACACCGCCATTCAATACTGTACGGTACAATACAAAACCATATGCCTGGTTCAGATCTTCAAACGTTAATGGTGTAGCATTCACTTTTGCTTTGGGTAATACATCAAACAAACTGTTTACCTGGTTAAAAGTTATAGAAGGAATGGTAATAGCTGGTTTTGCTTTAGGCACATCAGGAAGCACCTGTCCGGAAGGCAAATGTTTTTGGATCACCTCGCGGAACTTCATGAATTTTTCTGTGGCATTACCCGCTTCATCCAGTGGTGCATCATAATCATAACTACTGATTTGTGGTTCGTAAGGTGTAGTGTCTTTAAAGTTGGCTCCATTCATAAAACCACGGGTGGTGCCTCCGTGAAACATATACATATTGATGGAAATACCGGCAGCCAACACTGTATCCAAACGGCCCACATATTGTTCTGCAGGCACTGTATGATGCGGAGTGCCCCACCAGTCGAACCAGGCCGGATACCATTCAGCAATATAGAAAGGACCTTTGCCATTGTGATTGTCACGGATGACCTTTTTCACCTGGGCTGGATTATCGATACCATTTACGGCTGGTAACAAACCAGGCAGATAACCCTTTGCTAAGTCGGCAGCCGGGTCGCAGGTATAAAGCAAGCCATCAAAACCGGCCTCAATAAACATCTTCCGGTTGATATCAAGGTATTCCTTATCACTGCCATAGAACCCATATTCGTTCTCTATTTGCACCATTAAAATATTACCACCATGGTTGATCTGCAGGGGTGCCAATTGTTTGCCTACCTGCATAATGTAATTTCGATAAGCCTGTAAATATTTCGGTTCTTTACTGCGTACTATCAAACCTTTTTCATTTTGCAACCAGTAGGGATAACCGCCAAATTCCCACTCGGCACAAACATATGGGCTAGGGCGCAACACAACCCAAAGTCCTTCCTCCCTGGCTATTTTCACAAATGCGGCAATATCATTGTTTCCTGAAAAGTCGTACTTGCCTTTCTGGGGTTCATGAATGTTCCAGAATACATAAGTGCCAATCGTATTCAAACCCATAGCCTTTGCCATTTTCATGCGGGCTCTCCAGGCCTCTCTTGGAATACGCGGATAATGCATTTCACCGGATATCATCTGAAATGGCTTTCCATCTAAAAGAAAAGCTGAATCACCTAAAGTAAAGGTGTGTTTTGGCTTCTGTGCATCTACAGAAGTTGTAAACAGAACTATACTTAGAAACAATACAATTTTTATGATTCTTTCCATAAATAAAAACTTTGTCTTAAATCCACCAATCATTTATTTCACCACAATAATAGCACTCTGCTTGTGCTGATATTTCCTCTTAATAACATTGGGCCCAATCAACGTTGAAAATGATCATTGATTGAGCCCAACGTCTAAAGAATCTTATTGAAAAGTAAGAATTAGTAACCTGCGTTTTGTTCCAACTGGTTATTCGAAGCCTGAATTTCAGCTCTTGGAATGGGCAGCCAGTAGTGCTTTGCTGCAAAACTTTTTCCTGATAATGCTACCTTACGGGTGTAAGTAAACGTATTACCGTTTTTAGTAACAGTGATACCTTCAGCAGGTTTATTCTCTTTATCTTCCGCAATTTTCCACCTGCGTACATCATAGAAACGATGCTCCTCGAAAGCCAGTTCAATCCTTCTTTCTCTTCTGATCACTTCTCTCATTTCAGCCTGGGTTAGTCCAGGTGTAACTGCAGGCATATTTACTGATTGTCTGCCTCGGATGCTATTGATCGCTGCATATACACTGGCATCCGGTCCAACTGCTTCGTTCTGCGCTTCCGCATAATTCAAAAGAATTTCTGCATAGCGTATATAGAACCAGGGTTGTCTTCCGGCTACTTCCCATGGGTTGTTGATAGGATTTGAGTCATCCATGAATTTGCGTAAGTAATAACCTGTCTTAGAGGTATTCCAGTTCGAAGGTCCGTCTGGACTGTCTTTTCCACCTGGCATAAATGTCTCCACTGTTTTGCCGCGATAAGATGCTCCATTATATAAAATAGTAGCATAGAACCTGGGGTCACGGTTTACATATGGATTTTGTGGATCATAACCCGAAGTTGGATCTGTGATCGGCTTACCATCCATCATCAAATAATCATCTACTAAATTTTGCAAAGGCAGATTACCGCCCCAGCCATCATAACCATTAGGACCATTTGAAATTTCCAGTCTTACGTGGGGCGCACCGAAAGTAAACAACCTTTGAAAGATCGCTTCATCATTCTTATCAGTTATGAACAATTCACGATAACCACCCTGGAATAAGCTATACTTATTCAAATCCATTACAGCTTTAGCCGCTGCAGCAGCATCTGTCCAAGTTCCGGCATTATACAAGGGGCTGGCAGCATACAACAAAAGCCTGGATTTCAAAGCCAATGCAGCACCTTTGGTAGCTCTGCCTAAAGCCCAGTTACCATCATTGTTTAAAGGCAATGCCTGCGCTGCTTCATTTAATTGTGCAACGGCATAATCGATGCTTTCTTTTATAGAAGCCCTTTTGAACAATTTGGGATCAGTGAGGTTATCTGTAAGTTGGGTAACATCATCCCCCACCAAAACAGCCCCTCCGTAATTACGGATAATATCATGATAACGATACGCACGAATGAACTTCAACTCACCGATCAATCTTTCCTTCAGACCGGCACTCATTTCTACTTTATCAATATTAGTTAATGCATAATTAACTTCCCTGATACTGCGGTAGCTTCTTGCCCAAAAAGTGCCAGCAATACCTAGGTTTTCAGGAGCCAATTGTCCACGCTGGATCAACCAGGTATTATCATCGTTATTGTAAATAGATTCGTCAGTTAATGAACTCCACATGGCGTACTCGAACCCCCTGCCAAAGCCGGGTGGAACCCCCTCTGCTTCTTTATTGGTCAATCGCACACCCATATACCTGTTGATCACATAATTCTGAAAAAGGGAAGAATCACTTAATATGGATGCATCTGATATTCTATCAGTAGGAGTGATTTCCAAAAAGTCTTTTTTACAAGCTGAAAGCATGAATAAGGATGCGATCAGGATATTTATTTTCTTGTTATATACTAATTTCATGTTGTTGCCGATTTAAAACTTAACATTTACACCAAGATTGAGAATTCTTTGTTGCGGATAAAATTGACCGCTTTCACTATCACCTTCAGGATCGTAATCCTTTACTTTAGATATAGTAAAGAGATTGTATCCACTGGCATACACCCTTACTCCTGAAATATTGATTTTCTTCAATAATCCGGAATTCAAACTATAACCTAACTCTACATTTTTAAGGCGTAAGAAGGAAGCATCGTTTAACCAGAAAGTATTTCTGTACAATCCACCGCTGATCGCACTTGAGGCACGGTCGGTTACTCTTGGGAAGCTGCCATTTGGATTGGATGGGCTCCATCTGTTATCTGCCCAGCTGCTATAAAAGTTACCAACACTCCCTGCTTCAGGTAAAACATATTGGCGAACTTTTGACTGACCAGACAACACAACTGACAGATCAAATCCATTATAGTCAGCATACATGTTAAACCCATAAGTTATTTGAGGAATGTTGCCCAGTTGGGTTCTTACCTGGTCGTCTGCCGTGATCTTGCCATCATCATTATAATCTTCATAAATCAAATCACCAATCTGTGCACCTGTAACGTGAGGATATTTGTCCAAATCGGCTTGTGTACGGAAAATCCCTATAGCGTTATACAACAAATAGGTACTTAAAGAACCACCAGTTTGGCGTTGGTGAGCAAGTGTGGCCTGGGCTTCATCGATGAAGATGATTTTACTTTTTGCATAGGTGAAATTACCTGAAGCACCCCAGTTGATTTTACCAGCATGATTATAGCCCAGGGTTCCTTCAATACCATCACTGTTTACTTTACCGATATTTTCAGAAGGAACTAACGGATTATAATTGGCACTTCCGTCATTATAAGGATTTACAATTCCGGATGTAGCAGGCAGAGAAGCATTTCTGGTTGCCAGGATATCAGACCTCTTTTGCTGGAAATAAATAAATTCAAGTGAGAAGTTTTTAAGGAAGGTAGTATTGAACCCTACGTCCAATTTTTTAGCCACTTCCCAGGTAATAGCGGGGTTAGCCAATTTGATCAGGTCAATACCTGGGATGATACTGCTACCATTGGAAGTGCCAAGAACATAAGTGCCATTAATGGTATAATTCTCATAAAATTGAAACAATCCTACATTATCGTTACCCAATGTTCCGTAAGAGGCCCTTAATTTCAGGTCGTTAATGATATTACTTTTAAACCAGTCTTCCTTGGAGATGCGGTAACCACCGGAGATAGAAGGGAAATATCCATATTGATTGCCCTTAGGAAAAGTGGAAGAACCATCCACCCTCAATTGACCTTCGAGCAGATATTTCTCTTCGAAATTATAAGCGATACGGCTGATAATACTTCTGCGTGTGAAATTATAACTACTTCCCAAATTGTTTCGATCTGTTGCGGCAGTTCCCCCTTGCGACAACTCAGGAGTCTGGGTAGTGGGGAAGTTTAAGCGGGAAGCCTCAAAATACTCCTCGTTAAACTTACTCTGCTCGTAACCTACAAAAGCATTGATATGATGACTTCCAAATTGTTTGATATAATTCAACTTGATATTGGAAGTGATCATGCTTTGGTTTCTCTGGGACTGAACAAGCCTGGCTTTTCCTGCTGATCCACCTGTAACCACTGTAGTATATGTATTCGTGTTAGCATTATAGCTATACAGGTTATATGGAGTATAGAAATTTTTGGAAAAATTTTGCGAGATATCAGCAGAATAAAAACCATCAACAGAAAGGCCATCTATACCAGGTATGGAATAGCTGCCTTTTAATATGCCATTAAATACTCGTATAGGATTTCTTATTGTACCGCCTGCATCAGTAACCTGCATTGCCGGATTGTTGTTCTCAATACCGGTAGTAGGCATGCCGTTAGGATAGAAAGGTGCAACAATAGGTTTGGCCCTGTAAATGGATCTGAATATATCGCCTGCTCCGGGGGCGGGGAACAAACGGTTTTCCTGTCTGCCGGAAAGAGAAAGACTGGCCTTTAAGCGCTTAGTAACATTGGCATCAACATTTGAACGGAAGTTATATTGTTTATATTCAGTAATGCCCTTCTTATACAAACCATCCTGGTAAACCGTACCTAACGATAAAAAGTATTTTACGTTTTCATTTCCCCCATTAATAGCCAGGTTTTGACGGTTTTGCAAGGTCGTTTTCTTTAAAGTCGCATCGATCCAGTCTGCGTTGGGATAATTTAAAGGATCAGACCCGTCCCTGAATTTTTGGATTTGTTCCTCGCTATAGGCCTGGTTCATACCATTAGTAGGAGTGGTATAATAATAGATCTCATTCATGATCTGAGCATAAGTAGCAGCATCTGCCATTTTGGGCAGCCTGGTGGGTTGACTAAAGCCCTGGTTGTAACTGTAAGTGATGGAGGGCTTACCTGTTTTACCACGTTTTGTAGTCACCAGGATAACCCCATTCGCAGCCCTGTTTCCATAAATGGCAGCGGAAGCGTCTTTCAATACAGTTACACTTTCTACATCATTAGGATCCAATCGGTCCAATCCGCCGATCTGTCCAGGAACACCATCAACCACCACCAAAACATCCCTGTTGCCGGTTGTAGCAAGACCTCTGATCGTGATTTTGGAACCATCATAGCCAGGTTCCCCACTTCTATTATTAATAATAACACCCGAAAAGCGGCCAGCTAATGAATTGGACAGGTTAGGTTGTGGGCTTCTTACCAGCTCGGCTCCTTTCACTACAGAAATAGAACCTGTTGTGGTTGCCTTTTTCTGGGTAGAATAGCCCACCACAACTACCTCATTCATTTGATTGTTGCCTGAAACTAATGAAATACTAAGGTTAGATTGATTGTTAATCTTCACCTCTTTATTTTCAAAACCAACATAGGTAAATACCAACGTAGCATTTGCCGGAGTACTGATGCTGAAAGAGCCATCGTCCTTCGTTTGGGTGGTCGTCGTAGTACCTTTTACGTGCACGGTAACGCCCGACAAAGCGGAGTCACCTGTGGTCACCTTGCCGGAAACCATATTTTGTGCCAAAACCGGCAATGAAAGGATAGAGAAAAAAAGCAGTAAAAAAACAGGTAACCTGTCAGAAAGTTTCCTATAAAAGCTCAATTGGTAAGGCGGACACTTACCCGTTTGCAAGCAATTACTCATTTCAGTGAATTTTAAAAGTGATTAAAAAAGAAAGGGATTAAAGAAATAGGTTTGATTAAAATAGATTCGGGAATTCGTGTCTGACAGAACATAGTAGATTCCTGCCTTTGAAATGGGTAAGAGTGTGTAATTAATGGACATAGCAATTGTTTTAGACACCAAAAGTATCACTCACACCCCCTGTAGATAGGTGGGGTGATTCATATAAATGAGGGGGTAATTGGTATTTAGGAGCTTTAGGTTCGAAACTTTATGCCTAAAACAGAATGGGGTGTCTTGCCTTCCCGGATTAGTGTGTAGCCTTAACTTGAAAACAAAAAAATTGAAAGCTGCAGGCTTTGGAAATAATTGTTTAGTGTAACGGGTCTGACTTATGAATAATTAATAACGTTCAGGTCTTTATTAAACAAATGGCGGTACTTCTTAATGTATTCGGAAGGGTTCATTCCGAAGATCTGCGCAAATTTTTCCCGGAAAAATTTCATGTCTTTGATCCCAACCTGAAAAGCGGCCTGTGAAATGGTGCAGTTACTGCTCAACATCAGCACCGCAGCCCTGCGGAATTTGATCGAGCTGATGAAGGCACTAATGGACTGTCCCGAAATTGATTTTACCTTTTTATATAAAGCAGAATGGCTCATGCCCATCAACTGAGATAGCTTTTTAACAGTAAAATCCTCTTCGCCCAGGTTTTCTTCTACCAGCTCAATGCACTTTTTGATAAAATACTGGTACTCTTCAGGCACCTTAATGGAGCTGTCTTTTAAAGTGATTTTATCGAAGAAGTACCGCTGAAGTAAATTTCTATTGGTAAGGATGTTTTGGATTTTAGCCAGCAATAGGTCTTGCTCGAAGGGTTTGGTTATGTATTCATCGGCACCTGTTTCGACCCCCTTTAGTTTCATGTCGGCGGCCAAAGAGGCCGTCAGCAGAATCACTGGAATATGGCTCAGGTCTTCATTATTCTTAATAGCAGCACACAGCTCCAACCCGTTCATACCCTCCATATTCACGTCACTTATAATAAGATCCGGATACACCTTACTGGCTATGTTCAGGCCCTCCTGCCCGTTAGCAGCCTCGTAAAATAAATACCTGCCTTCCAGTATCCGCCGCAGGTATTGCCGGATCTCCTCATTATCATCTATGAATAAAATGGACTTCTTTTCTGTAACCAGTTCTGTGGTAGTAAGCCCCTCTTTTAGTGGCGCCGGTTTAGGCAACGATGGAGTTATAGTTTCCTCTTCAAGCAAGGTTTCCGGAAGCACAATGCCATGCCCTGTTTTTTCTTCTGACAGAAATGCCGGGTCAAAATGCTCCTTGCCCTTTTTCAACACCAGGTTAAACTCGGCCCCTTCTCCAGGACGGCTTTTACAGCTAATACTTCCCTGGTGAACATTAATAAAATGACGCACCAAATAAAGCCCAATACCAAAGCCATTGATGGCATCACCAGGGGCAGATTGTTGAAATTTATTGAATATCTTTTCGCTTAGGTGTTCAGGTATACCAGGACCAGAATCCTTGATGGATACGCTAACAGCCTCTTGCCCATCTTGAACCCTTAGAGAAATTGAGCCCGCCTCTGGTGTATATTTAAAAGCGTTGGAAAGCAAATTGAACAAGGCTACTTCCAGCTTCTCGTAATCTCCGTACAGTTCAATTGACTGAGTATCACAGAGAAACTGATAATCAATATTTTTCTTTTTCGCTTGCTGCACAAAATATTCATATACTTCCCTGCACAATGCAACCAGATCTATCGGGGATACATGCAACCGGTCAGTTTCACTCTCCACTTTCCGGAAAAGCAGCAATTGGTCTACCAGTCTTAGCAAGCGGTGGGCATTGCGGTAAATAACATGTAGCTCTTCACTTTCACTCCCGTCCTCTTTAATCACTTGCTTACTCACTTTACTTTTTTGAATAAGATCCTTAATAGGATTGATGATCAAGGTAAGCGGCGTCCTAAATTCGTGTGATATGTTAGTAAAGAATGAGATCTTGTTTTCATGAAGTTCCTTTTCTTTTTGCGCCTCAATATGAGCTACCTTTACTTCATAGGTCAGTTTTGCCTGCTTGTTTTTATACAGTACATATATATAAATAACACTGATCCCTAATGAAACATAAAGCAGATATGCCCACCATGTCCGGTACCAGGGAGGCAGTATAGTTATTTTTACTAATGGTATTACAGAACTCCACCCTGTAGCAGATTGGCTCACCTTGACTTTAAACGTATAGCTGCCCTCATGCAATTGCGAATAATTTGCCGTTCTGATGTTTTCAACGTAATTCCAATGTTTATCCCACCCATCAAGGTAGTAAGCATATTTTATTTTATCGGCGCCGGAAAATTGCAATGAGAGATAGTCCAGCGAAAGCACTGCACGGTCGTAAGGAACAGTGATTTCCTTGATCTGGCCATGATCCTTTTCTGTTACATAAGGATCATTAGCCACAACCGGCACATTATCAATCCTTAATCCGGATAAAAAAACATTCAATTTCGCGCTGTGCTCATAGATACTATCGGGATGAAAAATATTAAATCCCTTTATGCCTCCAAACACCAGCTCACCTGTTTTCAAGGCTAAACCCGCATTAAAACTGAATTCATTACTTTGTAGTCCGTCCGAGTGGGAAAAATTTCTAAATTCTTGTTTCCCTACCTCATACCTGGACAATCCATTAAAAGTACTCAACCATAGATTACCTCTGACATCTTCTATGATCCTTAAAATGGTATTACTGGGCAGCCCATCAGAAGTAGTAAATCTTTTGAATTTTCCAGTCTTTCTATTGAACAATAATAGTCCGCCATCCTGTGTACCTACCCAAAAGTTTCTTTTTTTATCCTGGTGAATAGAACGCACCGTATGACCAATATTATAATAGGTGTGCTTTTTATTAGTGAGATCCAGCTTTATTAAAGAAGCATAATCCCCTCCCCAGATATTTCCCTGATCATCTTCTGCCAGGCACTGAAGATTTATCAAAGCCGGATCAAAGTTTTCAAATTTGTTAGCCTCCCTGTTGAATAGATATAAACTCCCTTCCTGGCTGGCGCTAGCCCATAATCTTTTTCGGGAATCTTCAAATAACAGCCATATATTATTATCATACGATCTGCTTCTTGGATTATATAAGGAATAGCGCTCAAATACCCCATTTGATGTGAGACGGTTGACCCCCCTAAACCAGGTAGATACCCAGGTATCATTCTTAAAATCTTTTACAATGCTGGTAATGAAATTACTGCTGATAGATTTGGGATCACCTGGGTTATATACATAATTTCTGAAACTATTGTTCTTTCGGTTCCAATAGCGAAGACCGGCACCATCGGTACCGATCCACAGATTATTTTTCTCATCTTCACAAAAAGAGAAAATAAAATTGTTTACCAGGTTTTGATTCTCTGTTGAATTATAGACCACATGCCTGAATGGCGCTGACTTTGATTCGATCATATTGATGCCGCCGCGTAATGTGCCTACCCATTGTCTTCCTTCCTTATCTTCATAAACGGAATAAACAGCATTACTGTTTACAAATGGTTGACCACTAGCTGATAAAAAAGGAACTGCTTCACTCCCATCCTGAGGTAAGATCCAAACGCCATCCCCGTTGGAGGCAATCCAAAGTGCACCGTTATTATCCTTACACAGATCTACAATAGAACGTATATGAGGAGTAACATTTTCAGAAAAACTACCTGTAGCCTCATTGAAATAGTAAAGACCATCATTATTTCCCAACCAGATGCGACCCCTTTTATCCAATTCTAAACAGTCTCCCTGTTTGATAGCACTACTCTTTAATTGTAAACTTTGGGTAGCAAGATCATATGTAAATAATCCTGTACCTTGTACAAATATGTATGCGACTT
This sequence comes from uncultured Chitinophagaceae bacterium, assembly GCA_966674115.1. Classification (GTDB taxonomy): domain Bacteria; phylum Bacteroidota; class Bacteroidia; order Chitinophagales; family Chitinophagaceae; genus Flavisolibacter. The sequence continues at coordinate 7,955 of CBKWHA010000043.1, read as the reverse complement.
GTTTTTTTGAATCATAAATAAGGCTGTTTACATCATAACTCCCCTTCTTTCCACCGGCTTTAAGAGGAATTTGCCTGCCCGCATGCCCGCCTTTTCTAAAAATGAACAAACCATTGTGCTGTGTACCTGCCAGTACATCCCCGCCCTTTATTGTTTTAATAATATTTACTTTATCATTTAGCGAGCTGGAACGTCTTCCATTTAAAAAAAAATATTGTGCAGAGGAAAACTTTGAACTTGCAGGATTATATATACTGATACCTTTTTGCTCACCTATCCAAAGATTGTAGTCCAGGTCTTCGGCAATTGTATTGATGTTGTTAGAATTGATTGAAGCACTGTCCCCGATTATATTCCGGAATATCGTAAACTGGTAGCCATCATAGCGGTTCAAACCGTCGTAGGTGCCAAACCACATAAAACCATTATGATCCTGGAAAATAGTATTGACCGCATTATTGGATAAGCCATTTTCTATACCCAAGTATTTAACTACCGTATTCTGTGTAAAAACTAATGCAGGAAAAATTATGGAAAGGATGAACCAACCAATGTGCAGCAATATCCTTTTGATAAAAAGAGGCAGAACCATCAGGCCTTTTTCTGTTATTTAACTCAGTTTGTAATTAGCGGAAACGATTTGGTTGCACGATAGTTAAATTACAATCGATTACTAGTATAACAAAAATCAACTATTTACGATACCGCCAACCTGAATGTGCAATAAAGCCTTTGCGCATCGCAATATAGGAAAAGAATAATTTATTAATCTGATTATTGCTACAGGGCGTATACCAGCTTTGTTTTTGAATTATAGGTACAAATCACTCTTTTTGCCCAAAACATTATATGCATCATATTTTTATATGATTATCATTCACAAAAAATGGTAATTTTCATGTCAGAAATCATAATAATTATTTCTTTTTGTTGTTAATTTGTAAAAAAAAGACAAGCAAACCCACAATTAAAGACATATTTATTTTTAATCTAAACCAACAATATGAATTTTAAGAGCATTTTCTCAAAACAGCAGCCGAAAAAAGTTATTAGTGACGAAACTGTAGCCTTGGTTCAAAACTCGTTTCAAAAGGTTATTCCGATAGCAGATACTGCTGTGGATATATTTTATACCGAACTATTCGCTCTCGATCCCAGTTTGAAAAAAATCTTCCCTGTGGATCAGGCTGCAATGAACAGTCAGAAAAATAAACTCAGGGACATGCTGGTGGCAGCAGTAAACGGGCTAAGTCAGATTGACAAACTTGTTCCCGTGCTCCAGGACCTGGGCAAAAGGCATGTTGGTTATCAGGTAAAAGCAGACCATTATGACACGGTAGGAACAGCGCTAATTATTGCGTTAGGGAAAGGGTTGGGCCCTGATTTTACACCTGAAGTGAAATCTGCTTGGGTGGAAACCTATACGCTAATGTCAAATGTCATGAAAAAAGCAGCTTACGCTTAGTTCAAGAAAACATTAATTAAAATCATAAATCATTAACCCATGAATATAAAACATTACTTATTCTTTTCTTATTCAATCTGCCTATTTGCACTTACATTCTTACTAATCTCCTGTGGCGGTGTTCCTGAAGAATCACAATCTTCTGGCCCAAAAGTATTTTCAGTGTCTGAAGTCCTGTCAATGGTAGCCAGTGAAAATGATGTGACAAGAACCATGTATACCAAATCGATAGTAGGTGGTTTAAAACCTCAAGGTTTGAAATTTGATGAAAACTGGGCTGATGATTCTGTAGAGGCAGGGCCTTTGCCTGCACTTTTTTTAAGAGGTATTTCTGCAAGTATCAGAAACAGCGGAGTGCCGCTTGGTTTATATCTTGGTTCTGATTTTCCTGTTAATAAGGCCAATAAACTGAAAGGTAAACAGGCTGAACTGTTTGTTAAGATCAGGCAGGATAAAGAACCCGCGTTTTTTTATGACGAGGAGGAAAAATTGCATACGGCCATGTTTGCCGATGTCGCCGGAGCTGCACCCTGTGTCGAGTGCCATAATAAACATCCCCAGACTACTAAGAAAGACTGGAAACTTGGAGATGTAATGGGCGCTACTACCTGGCAATATCCTGCCGACTCTCTTACTTATCAGGAAGCAATGGATATTTTAAAAGCTTATAGAGACGGAACGAAATCCATGTACAACGAATTCATTTCTGAGGTTAAAAACTTTAAATCTAGTAACAAGCCCGAAATTGGTGAGAAATGGCCGAGTGCAGGATACTATCTCCCCACAGCTGATGTCTTCATTGACTCTGTAAGGAAAGTAAATTCTTACCACACTATGAAAAAACTAATGTTGTAATTAAATACACAATCTAAATGCCGCAGCGAGTTAAAAATAGCTTTATTATCGGTCTTGTATTATTTCTGTTATATCTGATTCAGTACAGCTTTGATATTAAGTGGCAATGGCTTAATACTCTTCAGATGGATGAGGCTTTCAAGAGATGGTCAGGACTGGTACTGGCAGTTTTTATCGGCTTTCAGTGGTTACTTACCCTAACAAGAGTTGTTAAAAAGTGGAGGTCAAGTTCCTTGAAAATTACTGAGTTGCATAAATGGATCGGTGCATTTTCGCCCCTGTTGTTATATCTGCACAGTATGCGTTTCGGATATGCTTATTTGTTTTTCTTTTCAATCATCTTTCTAATAAATATGCTGCTTGGTACAGTGAATCTGGACGTCCTTAAATCGAAAAAAGAATGGGTTTTTCAATCATGGATGATTGTTCATGTTAGCCTGTCAGTATTAATTACCTTTTTAATGTTCTTTCACATCGGAATGGTATTTTATTATCAATAAAACTACACTACTATGTATCTAAAAGTAGAAAACGCAACGAGAGAAACTCATGATAGCGTTAGTTTATATTTTAAAAATCCGACATTATTTAACAGTATAAAATATAAGCCGGGGCAGTTTATAACACTTGGCTTCCAGATTGATGATCAATTCGAGAAAAGAGCTTATTCTTTTAGCAGCAGTCCCGTTGTCGATAAATATCTAAGGGTAACGATCAAGCGGGTAGAAGGCGGACTTATCTCTAACTATATTTTTAATGAGGTAAAGCCCGGGCATAAAATTAAAGTAGAAAAACCGGGCGGAAATTTTTACATAGAGCCTGATAAATCTGCTGCCCGTAAAATTGTACTGTTTGGAGCAGGAAGTGGTATCACTCCGATCATGTCAATTTGCAAAACCATTCTCTACAAAGAGGCCAAGTCAGAGATACTTCTGTTTTATGGAAATAAGAATTACACTTCTGTTATTTTTAAAGGTGAATTGGATGATTTGAAGGCAAAGTACCCGGGAAGATTAAGAGTTGTTCACATTCTGGAGGATGCTGCTGGTGCTGAACAGGATGCTTATTCCGGCATGCTGAGGAAAGAAATAGTTGATGAGGTACTGGATGAACTTAAGTGGGACATCTCTCACAGTAACTATTTTCTCTGCGGACCGTCCGGCTACATGAATGCTGCAAGAGAAATATTAACCGGACTGGGGATAGATCGGGCTCATATTAAAACAGAAACTTTTGTAGCTCCTAAGCCGGCTTCCGGCCTAAACCTGATTGATAGTGAAGTAGCTATTTTCAGCAATGGGAACTATCAGCACTTTAAAATTCCGGGTAATACCAGCATTTTGCAGGGAGTGATGAAAAGCGGTAATAAAACGATTCCTTTTTCCTGCCGGTCGGGCATGTGCAGTACATGCAAAGTGAAGTGCGTTGAAGGACAGGTGAAAATGACTGACGGCCACTTCCTCTCCGATAAAGAGGTGAATGAAGGTTATATATTATCATGTATCAGCTATCCTGTGTCAGATAAAGTTGTCATAGAATTACCCTAAAAAGTTTGAATGATTTTCTCTAAAAATCCACTTAGAAAAAGACAACATACAGGGGCATTAATCGGAATAGGATTTGGAATCCTGCTCTACATACTGCTTCCTTTAAAAAAAGCGGAATCGTTTTTAAGCTTAGGTCCCATGAATACCGGGCACGAAGGACTATCATGTAACTCGTGCCATTCGGATGCCCCCGGTAATATGTATCAGCAACTGGTCTCAAATACCAGATATGTGGTCGGCATGCGAAGTAAGCCGGTGGATTTCGGAACTCTGAACGTTGACAACAAAAAATGCCTGGAGTGCCATGAAAGACCTAAGGACCGTCATCCTACACACAGATTTCTTGAACCGCGATTTAAAGAGGCAATTAAAGTGATAGATGCAACACATTGTGAAACTTGCCACCGGGAACACAATGGGGTAAGGGTAGTTCTTTCCAACGCTTCATACTGTGTTAATTGTCATTCCGATTTAACAGTTGAGAAAGACCCGCTAGATGTTTCGCACGAGGAATTAATTGCGCAAAAACAATGGAATACTTGTATTCAGTGCCATGATTTTCATGGAAACCATCAATACAAGGTAGCGGTGTCTTTAAAGGATACATTACCCTTGAGTCAGGTCAATGAGTATTTAAAAGGGGGGAAAGATCCATATTCTGAGGTCAAAAAAGTCTATCCGCTTTCTGAGGCTGAATGGAAAAAGACCAGAAGATTTAATTAGCAGGACTTCGGCGGAGGTTTTACCCGGTGGATCATAATGTGTGACCTTATAAATATATATGCGAATAGTAGAAGGTTTATTTTCAACAAAAGTCTTTGGTTTATCATTGGTACTATTAGCTGTTTCCATGGCAGCCGGCACCTTTATTGAGAACGATTACAGTACAGAAACTGCAAAAGCATTAGTTTATAATGCCCGGTGGTTTGAATTCCTGTTAATGCTAATTGCCGCCAATCTTATCGGGAATATTTCAAAATACAGATTATTCAGACTTTCCAAATTGCCGATTCTTGTATTCCATCTTGCTTTTATATTGATCATTATTGGTGCAGGGGTTACCAGGTACAGGGGGCAGGAAGGAATGCTGAGCATAAAAGAAGGTAGCGAGAGCAGCACTTTAGTTTCCTATAACAGCTACCTGCGGGTGGCTTTGGGTAACGGACATTATTACAAAAACTTTCCCCCCGAACCTTTGTTGCTTTCCGAGATTGGTAGCCCCGGCTTTGAAAAGGAGTATGCATTTGAGAGTGAAAGTTTTAAATTTAATATTAAGCGTTTTGTCCCGCGTTCTTCTCTTGATGTGGTGCATGCTGGAGATAATTCAGGTGCTACATTTCTTCAAGCAGTGGTTAGCATAGATGGGAAGAGAATGGATTATTATATCAGGAAAGGAGACTATCGGCTAATTGATGGAGTTTCAATTTCTTTTGAAAATGATAAACCTGCCAATATCCGGGTTTATGATTCTCTGGGTCTTAAAATAAAGCTGGATGAGGATGGCCGCTACTTGAAAATGAAGGATCAGGAGAGGAGTTTTTTGAAAAAGGGAATGCCTTCAGACCTCCTGTTTAAATCGGTATATGAGGTAAGGAATTCGAAAATTGTATTTGCGGCAATTCACGAGAACGCAATCCTCAAAACAGAACCTTTAGAAAAAAGTGCCAAAAACAACAGCAAAGAATCCGTTATCTGGCTTGAAATATCGCATGGTAAGGATTCCAGGACGATACCCATATGGGGTGGAAATGGCTATATGAACCCTCCAGAAGAAATGCTTGTAGGCAACACCTTTGTCAAGTTGAATTACGGTTCGATAGCTATTCCTTTGCCGTTCTCAGTGTATTTAAAAGACTTTGAATTACAAAAATACCCCGGCTCTGAAAATCCGGCTTCTTTCGCCAGTTATGTAGAGATCCGGGATAATGAGGAACACCTTAACTATCATATTTTCATGAATCATGTGCTTGATTATAAAGGGTACAGATTATTTCAGTCGGCCTATTTTCCAGATGAAAGCGGAACAATTTTGTCCGTTAATCAGGATTATTGGGGCACTATGATAAGTTATGCCGGATATCTGTTAATGGGTCTGGGAATGATCACCAGCCTTTTCTGGAATGGTTCGTTTTTTAGATCAATTACCAATTCAACTTTTCGTAAATGAGATTTAAAAGAACAGCCTGCTTCCTTTTCTGGTTTTTCCAGCTATACGGCATACTGGCGAATGATAATAAAATTTATCAGTATATAAAGCCTCAACATATTCCTGAGCAACATTTAAAGGAGTTTTCTTCGCTGCAGGTGCAGGATTTTCAGGGACGTATAAAGCCAATTCATACGCTCGCTCTCGAAATCCTGAGAAAGTTATACAAGAAACAAACCTTCGAATTTGAGGGAAGACAAGGTGCAAAAAGGAAACTATCTGCACAGCAAGTATTCCTTAGCATGAATGTGTACCCTGAGATATGGCAACAAATTCCCTTGGTATATGTGGAGCCTCATTTAAAGGATGCACTGAAAGATAAGATAAACATCTCGCCGGAGGGATATGCCCAGCCAATTGCTTTTTTTGATCTGAAAGGAGATTATCTGCTTCGGGCACAGGTAAAAGAGGCAATGGAGAAATCGCCAGGCAAAAGAGATGAATTTGATAAGGAAATACTTAAACTGGATGAACGGGTAAATATTGTTTGGGGAGTTTGCAATGGTTTTTTTCTGAAGATATTTCCGGTCAAAAACGATGTTCTTAATCGCTGGGTAAATGCGTCGGACTCTTCGATTGCCGATGCTTATCCCGCATCGCTTTGGGCTGGTTACGCAGCCTTGGTCAGAAAATCTGAAAACGGAAGCCAATGGCAGAAAGCAAGTGCAATGTTACATGCTATCAAAAAATATCAGCAACAGCATTCAAAAATTTTGCTTTCTGAGGTTAAGGTGGCAGCCGAAATAAAGTATAACGAAATTCAGATATTCTTTATCTGCCTTATCCTTTATACTGTTTTTGGAGCCTTACTGCTGGCAAATAACTTTCTCGTCATATTTTTTCCCGTAAATGCCTTTTACCGGTTGCAACAAATATTGGTTGTCCTGTTATTCCTGGTTTTTATTTTCCACGGTTGCGGTATAACACTACGCTGGTTTATTACCAGTCACGCTCCCTGGAGTAACGGGTATGAAGCAACCGTTTTTATCGCTTTCGTCGGAATTTTAGCCAGTTTATTTTATATTAAAAAGAGCGCCTTTCCGCTTGCGGCAATGTCCTTGATAGCTACATGTCTGTTAGGAATTGCTCACGGAAGTTTGATGAATCCCGAAATCACTCCTCTGGTCCCCGTACTAAAGTCGTACTGGTTGATGATACATGTAGCCGTTATTATGGGAGGCTATGGATTTTTAACTCTAGGTTCCATTCTTGCTTTAATTGTTTTTCTGCTGTTTGTGTTTATGAATCAGCAGCAGCAAAGTAAAGTATGGAAGCATGTTCACCAGCTTACAAGTATCAATCAAATTACTACCACACTGGGGCTGTACATGCTTGCAATCGGAACTTTTCTCGGTGGCGTTTGGGCTAATGAAAGCTGGGGGAGATATTGGGGCTGGGATCCCAAAGAAACCTGGGCACTAATAAGTATTGTTGTATATGCTTTCGTTGCTCATATCAGGATTATGATGCCAGCAAATTCATTATTTATCTATAACACATTCAGTCTTTTTGCATTAAGCTCCTTGATTATGACTTTTTTTGGCGTAAATTATTACTTGTCCGGATTACACTCTTATGCTAAAGGAGATGCTGTACCTATTCCTATATGGGTTTACATGTCATTGCCGATATTACTTGCGCTGGTGGCGCTTTCTTTCAGGAAGTATAAAAAGTATCGATATGAGGCGGGATAAATATGCTTTCAAAATAGGCGGATAAATTTTTACATAAGCGTTATTTTGGAATGATTCGGAGAAGACAATAACAAAGAAGCCTGCAAAATCAACGATTTGCAGGCTTCTTTGTTATTATCCTGAATTAGACTTTTGCGGACCGGACGGGACTCGAACCCGCGACCTCCGCCGTGACAGGGCGGCATTCT
>CBKWHA010000042.1:0-27720 GCA_966674115.1 uncultured Chitinophagaceae bacterium | reverse complement strand
TCGACCTGATCGAGCCTTATGCAAAAGGTGGTAAGATCGGTCTGTTTGGTGGTGCTGGTGTGGGTAAAACCGTATTGATCCAGGAATTGATCAACAACATCGCAAAAGCTTACTCCGGTCTTTCTGTATTTGCCGGTGTAGGTGAGCGTACCCGTGAAGGAAATGATCTGATGCGTGAAATGATCGAAGCTGGTATCATGAAATATGGCGATGCTTTCAAACATAGCATGGAAGAAGGCGGATGGGACCTGAGCAAGGTGAACCTGGAGGAACTGTCTGATTCCAAAGCCACTTTCGTATTCGGTCAGATGAACGAACCCCCGGGCGCCCGTGCCCGTGTGGCCTTGTCTGGTTTGACCATCGCTGAATACTTCCGTGATGGTGATGGCACTGGGCGTGGTCGTGACATCCTGTTCTTCGTTGATAATATCTTCCGTTTCACCCAGGCCGGTTCTGAGGTATCAGCCCTTTTGGGACGTATGCCTTCAGCCGTGGGTTATCAACCAACGCTGGCTACTGAAATGGGTCTGATGCAAGAGCGTATCACTTCTACTAAAAATGGTTCAATTACTTCCGTTCAGGCCGTATACGTACCTGCGGATGACTTGACCGATCCGGCTCCGGCAACAACCTTCGCCCACCTGGATGCTACTACGGTATTGTCTCGTAAAATTGCCGACTTAGGTATCTATCCTGCGGTGGATCCTCTGGATTCTACTTCCCGTATCCTGATGCCTCAGGTGGTTGGTGATGCTCACTACAATTGCGCAAACAGGGTGAAACTGATCCTTCAGCGTTATAAAGAATTACAAGACATCATCGCCATCCTTGGTCTGGATGAGTTGAGTGATGAAGATAAATTAACTGTATCCCGCGCCCGTAAAGTACAGCGCTTCCTGTCGCAGCCGTTCCACGTTGCGGAAGCCTTTACCGGTCTGAAAGGTGTACTGGTTCCAATTGAAGAAACAATCCGTGGTTTCAACATGATCATGGATGGTGAAGTGGATGAATATCCTGAGGCTGCCTTCAACCTGGTAGGTACTATCGATGATGCAATCGAAAAGGGTAAAAAGCTGTTGGCTCAGGCACAAGGATAAAACAGTTTATAGTTTGTAGTTTATGGTTTGTAATTAAGTATAACCATAAACTATAAACCAAAAACCACAAACTTTAATATGACTCTTGAAATATTAACTCCGGAACGTAAACTATTCAGTGGCGAAGTGTATGGTGTGCAAATGCCAGGCATTAGTGGTTCCTTCGAAGTGCTTGATAAACACGCACCACTGGTTAGTGCTTTAAAAGCTGGACGTGTAAAGGTGTTGAGAGACAAGCAAAACCACGTAGCCAACTTTGATATTCAAGGTGGCTTTGTAGAAGTGCTGAACAACAAAACAACCGTTCTGGTAGAAGGCGCAACTGTAATAGACTAAGATGCAACTTCTTGTATAAATCGAAAAGCCCCCGCTAGCAACGGGGGCTTTTCGATTTATAGATTACCTTTTACCTGACTAAATATAAAAAAGCTGTCTTTATATAAGAATAATCATTGCACTGCTGTTAGATTAAATTTATTTTAATTCTTTAATAACAATGGTGGAACAGCGTTCCACCATTGTTATTAAACATAATTCGTCCTATTTATTTCCCATTCCGCCTTTGTAATTTTTAAAATCCCGATAATGTATGGTTCGGCATGAGGATTGCGCATTTCTGTGGTGCCTAAATACACCTAACCATGAAAATCGCTCAAGTTGCACCTTTATATGAAGCTGTGCCGCCTAGGTTATATGGGGGTACCGAAAGAGTAGTATATAATTTAACGGAAGAACTGGTAAGGCAAGGCCATGAAGTAACCCTCTTTGCATCTGGTGATTCAAGCACCAGTGCAAAACTGGTGAGTAATGTAGAACAGGCTCTACGACTAAATCCTGTTTGTATAGATCCCTTAACTCATCACTTCGTGCAGTTGCAAGAAGTATTGGAACGCATCAGGGAGTTTGATATTATTCATTTTCATAACGATTATCTCCATTTCCCATTTACCGAAAACTTAAATATTCCTCATGTAACCACACTTCATGGCCGGTTAGATATCCCAGACCTTCAATACGTTTATAATAAATTTACCAACCAACCTGTAATTTCTATTTCTGATGCGCAACGTAGACCGTTGCCTCAGGCAAATTTTGTCGCTACCATACACCATGGTATATCTTCTTCATTATTTCATTGCGGACAAGGTGATGGTGGTTATCTCGCTTTTTTAGGAAGAGTGTCTCCCGAGAAAGGACTTGCTCAGGCTATTGAAATTGCAAAAGCAGCAGGAATTAAATTAAAAATAGCAGCTAAAATTGATAAAGTAGATAGGGAATACTTCGAAAAGGAAATCAAGCATTTGCTGGATCATCCGCTGGTCGAATACATTGGGGAGATCGATGAAGTTGAAAAGCAGGAGTTTTTGGGAAATGCATTGGGATTGCTGTTTACCATAAATTGGAGTGAACCTTTTGGAATGGTTATGATAGAAGCTATGGCCTGCGGAACACCGGTTATTGCCCATCCAATGGGTTCAGTTCCGGAGGTTTTGGAACCAGGAAAAAGTGGTTTTATTGTCAAAAACACAGAAGAAGCCATGGCAGCTATTACACAACTCGAATACTTGCCACGAATTGTGGTACGTAAGACTTTTGAAGAACGGTTTACCTCAGAAAGAATGGCGAAAGATTACGTAAATGTGTTTACGCGGCTGATCAAAGAGAAAAAAGCCGAAATTGAAATGCAAATGCGCAATAGCAAAGCAGTTCCTATTTCACTGGTAGAAAATACTTCGAAAAAGGCAGTGAATTACGAGTAGTAAACTCTAAATGGGATAATATTCAAAACTTAAAAGCAATAATTATGATTCCTCAAGAATTATTAGTTGCTGAAGAAGAAGGCAAATACCATATACCGGCAGACTCGGTGAATTACGACGAGCGGGTAAAGGTGTTGAATCATTACGACACTTTTGCTGTTTTGGACCGGTGGGGTGATGTCCATCCGCACGGAAAGAGAGTACAAGGTATTTACCACCAGGGCATGCGTTTTCTAAGCCGTCTAGAGCTACGGATCAATCATAAAAAACCAGTATTGTTAAGCTCAACAATTAGAGAGGATAATGATATCCTCTCTGTTGACCTTACAAATCCCGATTTTGAAGGCTGTAACGTTTTTGAAAATTCGCTTCACCTTTCACGAAGTAAATTTTTGCGTAATGGCGTTTATTATGAAGAGATGTGCTTTGTAAACTATAGTGGCAATGCCTGTACCTTTGAAATTACCATTGCATTTGGGGCTGATTTTAAAGACATTTTTGAGATCAGGGGAATCAATAGGACTGCTAAAGTAAACAGGTCAGAATTAACTACTTCTGAAAACAGCATCGTATTTACTTATAATGGAATAGATGGCTTAAAACGAAAGACGGAGATTGTTTTCTCAAGTGCAGATAGTCCTAAAATTCATAATCATATAGTTCATTTTTATGTTGATTTGGACCCCCACGAAATAAAAAAGATAAACTACACCATACTATTCAATACTGAAGAAGAATTTTTCGCCACTGAACAACAGGAAGGTACGCCTAGTTATTCGGATGCCAAAACACTAAAGGTTGAAGATATCATCCGTAGTCGTGCACTTTTTCCGGAAATATTTACATCCAATGAGCTGTTTAATCATTGGATTAGCCGTTCCCGCGCCGACCTGCTTTCATTGCTAACGCAAACTCCCTATGGCAAGTACCCATATGCAGGAGTGCCGTGGTACAATACGGCCTTTGGCCGTGACGGAATCATTACCGCCATGGAGGTACTATGGATCGCACCGGAAGTCGGGCGAGACGTTCTGCGTTTCCTATCAAAAATGCAGGCAACAGAGTTGATTCCTGCCAAAGATGCCGAGCCAGGCAAAATATTACACGAAACCCGCACAGGTGAAATGGCCAATACCAATGAGATTCCTTTTAAGGAATATTTTGGAACCATAGATGCTACGCCACTTTACCTCATGTTGGCCGGCATGTATTATGAAAGGACGGCTAACCTGGACTTTATCAAATCTATTTGGCCCAATCTGAAAGCAGCCTTGCAGTGGATTGACCAATACGGAGATATAGATGGCGATGGTTTTGTGGAATACAAGCATAAGGCAGAAAACGGCCTGACTAACCAAGGTTGGAAAGATTCACACGACTCAATTATGTATGAAGATGGCCGGCTTTGTCAGCCACCCATCGCTCTGTGTGAAGTGCAGGGTTATGTGTATGCAGCCAAGAAATATGCTTCCATTTTAGCAAAAGCCTTAAATGAGAATGATTATGCAAGCCAACTGCAGAAACAGGCAGAAGAGCTTAAAGTGAAGTTTAATAAAGTTTTTTGGGACAGTGACCTCAATTGTTTTGTTTTAGCTCTGGATGGCAACAAAAAGCCCTGCCGGGTCGTGTCCTCCAACCCCGGGCATTGTCTGTTTACCGGCATTGCTGATGCTGAAAAAGCAAAACTAATGGCTAATGTGTTGATGAGTGAGCAAATGTTTAGTGGCTGGGGTATACGTACATTAAGTGCTGATGCTGTACGGTATAATCCTATGTCATACCATAATGGTTCTATTTGGCCGCATGATAATGTGTTGACAGCTTTTGGTTTTGCCAGATATGGCTTTCAAAAAGAGACAATGAAGGTAATGAAGGCATTATTCGATGCTTCATTGTTTATAGATCTGCAGCGTTTGCCTGAATTATATTGTGGTTTTGACCGGCGGCCTAATGAAGGTCCGACTGCCTATCCCGTTGCTTGTTCTCCGCAGGCTTGGGCTGTTGGTGCCGTTTTTATGCTGTTGCAATCTTGTTTGCGGATCGAGATCAATGCTCTGGAAAAGAGAATTACTTTTCACAAGCCCGAGTTTCCCGACTTTTTAGATAAGGTTACTATATCTAACCTAAGGCTCAATGATGGGGGTGTTTGCCAGTTTGAAATATACCGGTATCAGTACGATATAGGCTTCCACATTATTCAAAAACCGGATGAGTGGGAGTTGATAATTAAGAAATAAGCCTAATTCAACTGCGGGTCAATAGGGAAGTTTATCATCATTTCATACTCTCCTCCCAATTGCTTGAGGGACTCTTTCCAGATATCTTCAGCATTGGGGTGAAAAATGATGTTGCGGGTTGCTTGGGCCGTAAGCCAGGTTTTTTCAGTCATTTCTGTTTCCAACTGACCGGCACTCCACCCGGAATAGCCTATGAAAAACCGGATATTAGATGAGTTTACCGTACCATTTTTAATTCCTTCTACTACGCTGTCAAAATCACCACCCCAATAAACCCCCTTCATAATTTCCAGGCCACCAGGAACATCTTCCGGGCAGCGGTGGAGAAAATGTATAGTGTTCATCTGAACGGGGCCTCCATAATAAACAGGTATCTTATGACCTTCGATCTCCGGAATCAACTCATCCAGTGTATTTTCATACTGGCGGTTAATTACAAACCCAACAGTACCTTCAGGCTGGTGCTCAGTGACAAACACCACGGTCCGCATAAAGTTTGGATCTTTTAAAAAAGGGTCAGCAATCAACAAAACACCGGATGCAGGTTCTATCATATAAGTTAAAGTATAGTGGTAATATAATACATTATGTGTTAAAAGTAGCGTATAACAATCTTATGCCAACATAACTTCAAATCTGAACCAATATTTTTGCACACAACATAATTAGGAAAAACTTTTGTGAAACGCAACTTCCCCATAATCATAGGTCTTATTACCCTTTCTCTGATCGGTATTATTTTCATCCAGATCTCCTGGCTGCAGAACATGCTGCTCCTCAAACAGGACCAAATAAGGCAAAAAGTAAAAGATGTTGCCACAAAAGTAGGGGAAGAGTTAGCCCAGTATAAAGCCACTCCGGTAGGGCCTACTAATAAAATGTTTCCCGGCTTTGGAGATGATTTTAGTTTTGAAATGGCCCGGCCTTATAACGTTGGTCACAGGTTTACTACAAAGGAAATTCATGATAAGATCAGCATGGAATTCAATGCCCACAACGACTTGGAGGGCATCCCTTTCGAATTTGGACTGGCTTTGCTGAACAGCAATATGATTTCATATTATGAGCGACAATCGAGCAACTTTGCTACCTGGTATGATGACTCTACCACTCATTGGGCATTTCATTATCCTGTAATTGCGCCAAGTGGTTCTGCCGCAGAAAATTTATCGGTGGATGAAATGCTGATCATAGTTGTGCCCAATGTTAAAAATATTGTTGCTAAAAGTATGTTACCGCAAATGGTCTTTTCGATTGTATTGATTATTGTGGTGATCGCAGCTTTTTACCTGACAGTTCATACACTATTGCATCAGAAGAAGTTAAGTGAGATCAAGAATGATTTCATTAACAATATGACCCACGAATTTAAAACGCCCCTTGCTACCATTTCGTTGGCGGTGGATGCACTTAAAAATGAAAAAGTTAAAAGTGATCCTAAAAAACTTACTTATTTCAGCGGCATAATAAAAGAAGAAAATCAAAGGATGAACCGGCAGGTGGAAACAATTCTGAAATCGGCTTTGATGGAAAGGCAAGAAGTAGACCTGAATTTAAAACCGCTGCATGTTCACCAAATTATTGAAGATGTGGCAGATAATTTCATACTACGTCTGGATGAAAAGCAGGGAGAACTGGAGACTGATCTGCAGGCTGACAACGATCTGATTGAGGCTGATGAAGTGCACATCTCAAACCTGATTAATAACCTGATGGATAATGCGGTCAAATATTCAAAGGATAATGTACCCCCGCATATCCGTATATCCACAACTTCAAACGGTAAGAGTATTTTTATTAGAATTGAAGACAATGGGATCGGTATGACCCGTGAGACGCTGAAACGCATTTTTGAAAAGTTCTACCGCGCTCATACTGGAAATATTCATAATGTAAAAGGTTTCGGCCTTGGGCTTAGCTATGTTAAAAACATAGTTGAAGCTCATGGTGGTAAAGTAAAGGCCGAAAGTACGCTTGGAAAGGGGAGTTGCTTTACCATCGAGTTCCCAAAGTATATTCCAAAAGCATAAGCCCGGCACACCCCCGGCCCCCTAAAGGGGGGTGCGCATCAACAAACTGCTATCTCCATAACTTAAGAACCTGTAATCATGCTCTAAAGCATGCTGATACACTTTTTTCCAATCGTTTCCAATAAAAGCTGCTACCAACAACAGCAAGGTTGATTGAGGCTGGTGAAAATTAGTTAACAGGGCTTTTGCAGAACGGAAGGTATAGCCTGGAACAATGATCAGGCTGGTACGGCAAAAAACTTCTTCCATGTTCTGCTGCTCCATAAAGCCAATAATTGCACGTATGCTTTCTGAGTAACTGATATTATCATCCTTTAATTCATAGGCTTCCCATTGTTCAAGACCAAGTTCATCAGTTTCAAGAAACTGCTGCCTGATCATTTTGACACCGATCCAATATAAACTTTCCAGTGTACGTAATGATGTAGTTCCAACAGCAACAATAGTTTGGCTTCCTGTCAGCTTTTCAAGTGTATGCCGGGAAACGTGAAAATGTTCGGCATGCATGTCATGCTCGGCAATGGTTTCTGTTTTTACCGGTTTAAAAGTGCCAGCTCCCACATGGAGTGTTATATAATTGGGATTAATATCTTTTTGGGCCATTTTTTTGAAAACTGCATTTGTAAAATGCAGGGCTGCAGTGGGGGCAGCAACAGATCCCTGGTATTTTGCAAAAATTGTCTGATACCGGTTGGTATCATCTGCCTGCGCTTCCCGTTTGATATAGGGTGGTAAGGGAATGGCCCCGGCAGCATGTATCACTTCACCAAAGCTCAAGTCTTGTGGTTGCCAGCTAAATTCGATGATAAAGCTATCTGAAAGTTTTTCAATATAATGAGCGGAAAGCACGACATGGCTGTCATTGATCGTGAGTTCTTTCTCTAAAACCTGGCCTGGTTTCCACTTAGAAGCTCCTCCTATCAGGCAGTTCCAGCGTACTGGTCCTTGATGACTGATGGCATTTTCAATATGGAATTCGTGGGTAGGTTCCAGACAAAAGATCTCAATAATGCCTCCGGTGGGCTTTTGAAATAAAATACGTGCTTCAATAACGCGGGTATTGTTTAGTATCAACGTGGTTCCGGGTTCCAGGTACTCTGGCATATTATAAAACAGGTCATCACTGATTTTCCCACTTTTATACACCAAAAGCTTCGATTGGTCTCTTTCTGGCAATGGAAACGCCGCAATTCGATCCTGAGGCAATGAATATGTATAATCTTTTATAAAGATTTCCTTTGCTGTAACCTTCATTTTATATCTTTCTACGCCGCAAAAATGAGTAATTAATGGCTGATAATGAGCAAATTAATTGCGGTAAAAGCCTAATCCACAATGGGATTCGTCTATCTGACGTTTTATAAACATCTTATCCACAGTAATTCACAGGAAATTCACATGCGGATCGCGAAAGAAAAAATACTATTTCATGAAACGTATGTTTCACAAGGGTTGTGAAATAACCTCGACTTGTGGATAAATTAAAGCCAAAAAACTCTAAGTCGAAAGTGGGAAAAGGTGTTATTTTGTGTCAATACTTGGTATTTTTTCCCTCTTTCAATAATGACAGGCTTTTTAGGTGAATTTGAAGCAACTCTGGACTCAAAAGGTCGCTTTCTTTTACCTGCTGGTTTTAAAAAACAATTACCAGAAGGTGAAAGTACTCGATTTGTGATTAACCGGGGGTTTGAAAAATGCCTGAGCCTTTATACAATGGAGAGTTGGGAGCCGCTTTATGCTAAGATTAAAACGTTGAATGATTTTGATCCAAAAGTGAGAGAGTTTCGTCGTTTTTTTTTAAATGGAGCAACGATTGTTGAGCCGGACGGAGCAGGGAGAATTTTGTTGCCTTCAAATTTAAAAGAATATGCGGGCCTTGAAAAGGATATTGTGCTGGCGTCGGCTGTTGATAAAATTGAGATCTGGGCAAAAGATAAATACCAGCAGTTCTTTGAATCATATTCGCCCGATGCTTTTAGCAGCCTGGCGCAATCTGTAATGGTAAATGAAGGCTAAGTATGAAAGTGAACACAGATTATCATGTTCCTGTGCTCTTGCACGAAGTTATGGATGGTCTTAATATTCGACCAGAAGGTGTTTATGTTGATTGTACGTTTGGGGGTGGCGGACACAGCAGGGCAATCCTTGAACGTTTGGGGCCGGAAGGTAAGTTGATCGCATTTGATCAGGATGAGGATGCAAAGAGGAATCTGCCGGACGACAAACGTATTCTTTTTATCCCGCACAACTTTCGTCATATGAAAAGGTTTTTGCAGTTGCACGGAATAAAAGAAGTGGATGGTGTACTGGCTGATCTTGGTGTGAGTAGTTTTCAGTTTGACGAGGCCAGCCGTGGATTTTCCACCCGGTTCAATGCTGAATTGGATATGCGCATGGATCAGAGGCAGGAAAAAACAGCTTTTGATATCATTGATACTTATCCGGAGCAGAAACTGCACAAGTTGTTTGAGCAGTATGGCGAGGTTACCAATGCTAAAACATTAGCTAAAACTATTGTGGAAGCAAGAAGGGTGGCATCTATACAAACGATTGATGCATTTAAAACTGCATTGCGTGATGTTGTAAAAGGTAATCCTAATAAGTATTTCGCACAGGTTTTCCAGGCATTACGTATTGAGGTGAATGATGAATTGGGTGCTCTGAAAGAAATGTTGCAGCAGCTACCACAGGTGTTGAGGAGTGGGGGAAGGGCGGCGATTATTACTTTTCATTCACTGGAAGATAGGTTGGTGAAGGTTTTCTTTCGCGATGGCACTTTCGAGGCACCGGAAGATAATCTATTTGGGATCAGTAAAGAGAAGAACGAGTTGCGGTTAATTAATAAGAAACCAATTGAAGCAACAGAAGAAGAGTTAAAGAGAAATCCAAGGTCGAGAAGTGCGAGGTTGAGAATAGCTGAAAAGAAATAAAAAAATGAAAAAACAAAAGAAAGATAAGGATGCTCGTTTTTGGAAGCGGTTGCTGAATTATCAGGCGATCGTGCATCAGATTCCATTCTTTCTTTTTCTGGCGGTATTGGCAGTTGTATATATCTATAATGGTCATAACGCAGATAAAACCATACGGGCTATCAGCAGAACCAACAAGGAATTAAAAGAGTTGCAATACGAATATAAAACAGTGAAAGGCGAAGTGTTATTCAGGAGCAAGCAAAGTGAGTTAGTGAAAGCTGTTGAGCCACTGGGGTTGAAAGAGTTGACTACTGCTCCTGTAGTTTTAATAGATAGCGGAGCTACAGATTTACACAATTAAAGCATTTAATAAACCAACAAAATAAACTATCGCCATTTGGAAGTAAAAAGAGACATACTGTGGAGGGTGTATTTGAGCTTCATCGGGATCGTTTTATTAAGCCTGGTGGTGATGGGTCGTGCTTTTTATATCCAGCGGTTTGAAGGAGAATATTGGAGGGGGTTGTCTGATAGTTTGCATCAAAAGTTGGTAGAATTGGATGCGGAGCGGGGAACTATTTATAGTGAAGATGGGCAGATGTTAAGTACTTCCATTCCCTTTTTTGACATCTATATTGATTTCGGTGCTGAAGGCCTGCGCGATAAGAATGGCAAGCGTTTTCGTGAAAACATCGATTCTTTTGCGATTGCCTTGTCTGGTTTTTTTAAAGATAGATCTGCTACAGCCTATAAGAAAGACCTGCAATTGGCATACAATGAAAAGAACCGTTATTACCTGTTGAAGAAAAATCTTTCGTTCGAACAATACAAGGCATTTAGAGTATTCCCGTTGGTGCGGTTAGGACGGAATAAGAGTGGTGTCATTGCTGAAGTCAAAACAAAGCGCCTGAATCCTTTTGGCATCTTGGCAAAAAGAACAATAGGGCTAGCTCGTGAAAACGCACAAAACGTAGGTTTGGAAAGAACCTATGATACTATGTTAAAAGGAACTACCGGAAGACGACTGGTTCGTTTTATTGCAGGAGGTGCAGCCGTGCCGGTGGAAGGTTATGAAATTGAAGCGGAGAACGGAAAAGATGTTATTACAACACTGGATGTTAATATCCAGGATATAGCTGAAACTGCTTTGATGAAAATGATGGTGCAAAGTGAAGCGCAATGGGGCACTTGCATCGTTATGGAAACAAAAACAGGTAAAATAAAAGCCATTGCAAATTTGGGTCAAGGCAAGAATGGCGCGTATGATGAAAACCTGAATTATGCGTTACAAACAAATGAGCCGGGTTCAACCATCAAGCTGGCTACTCTGCTCGCAGTGTTGGATGCCGGTCACAACAAAATTTCTGACCTCGTAGAAGTGGGTTCTGAAGGCCGTGCATATATAGGAGTGCGAAGCGTTACTGATGCAGAGCGTTCACCTAAACCTGTATTAACCGTTCGCGAGGTATTTGCGCATAGTTCTAACGTAGGATTCAGCAAGTTGGCTTACGAAGCGTTTGCTGATAATCCGGATGAATTCAAAAAGTACCTGCGCCGTTTTCACCTGGATAGAAAATCGGGTATTGGATTGGTAGGTGAAGAGCCTCCTGTTATCCCGAGATGGAAGCGTAATAGGGAAGGCTTGCACGCCATGTTGACCATGAGTTTTGGTTATGCAATAGAAGTGAGTCCTATTCAAACACTCATGCTGTATAATGCAGTGGCTAATGAAGGAAAAATGATGCGTCCCTACCTGGTGAATTTTATAAAAAGTGGTGGCTTGGTAGAGAAAGAGTTTTTGCCAGAGGTAATTGAGGAAAATATTTGCAAGCCTGCAGTGATTAATGCTGCTAAAAAATGCATGGAGGCTGTAGTGAATGAAGGGACTGCCAAAGCTGTTTTTGCGGATGTTCCTTTTCCTGTTGCAGGTAAAACAGGTACGGCGCACGTAGCGGGTGGAAATGTAAAGTATTATGATGGTGTATACCAGGCTTCATTTGTTGGTTATTTTCCTGCGGATCAGCCGGAGTACTCCTGCATTGTATTAGTGAAAACCAAGCCTCATGCTGCTATACATTATGGCGGCCAGTTGGCTGCGCCAGTGTTTAAAGAAGTGGCAACTAAGTTATACGCCATGTATGTGGAAAGAAAAAAGATGGGACCAATTCAATTGATCCCTGATAGTTCCTTTAATACTTATGCTGGCTATGCTGATGATGTGAAAAATGTTCTGAATACGGTTGGTGTAAAATATAAAGATTCAGCCCGCCGTGCCGACTGGAATACTGTATACACAAATCCTGTCAAACCAATTGTAAAAGCATCAGAGATTAATAACAAAACCATTCCTGATGTGCGCAATATGACGCTAAAAGATGCTTTGTATGTGCTGGAGAATAGAAATGTTAAGGTGTTGGTGAAAGGGCGTGGAAGAGTGGTTGCCCAGGATATTTTACCAGGAACAAGAATAATGAAGAACCAAACAATAACCCTTTTGTTGAACTAAGTGAAGACCTTATCAGACATATTATACAAGGTGCAATTGCAGGCAATTGATGGCAATACTGATCTGCAGATCAGTGATGTCCAGATCGATTCCCGAAAGGTTCAGAAAGGGGGCTTGTTCATTGCAGTGAAGGGTGTTGCTGTTGATGGACATCAGTTCATTCAAAAAGCCATTGACAAGGGTGTTGTGGCTGTAATCTGTGAGATGATCCCTGTTGAAAAAACATCTGGTATAACTTATATCCAGACGAAAGACAGTGCAGAGGCTGCGGGTATAATAGCGCATAATTTTTACGGGCAGCCCTCCCGGCAAATAAAACTGGTTGGTATTACCGGCACCAATGGAAAAACTACCATAGCAACACTATTGTACAAGTTATTCACTGCTTTGGGTTACAAGTGCGGATTGATCAGTACGGTTGAGAACCAAATTGCTGGCAAAGTGATTCCTGCAACACACACTACACCTGATGCAGTTAGTTTGAATGCTTTATTAAAGCAAATGGTAGAGGAAGGATGTAGCCATGCTTTTATGGAAGTGAGTTCTCATGCAGTGCACCAGAAGCGGATTGCAGGACTACAGTTTACAGGAGGCATTTTCAGCAATATAACACATGACCATTTGGATTATCATGGGACGTTTGATGAATATATAAAGGCAAAGAAGGGTTTCTTTGACGCTCTGCCTGCCTCAGCTTTTGCAATCATCAATATTGATGATAAGAGAGGACCAGTGATGTTGCAGAATACGGTTGCAAAAAAATATACGTATAGCATGCGCAGCGTGGCAGACTTTAAGGGGAAGATACTGGAGAACAGCCTGGCTGGTTTGCAGATGGTGGTCAACGATCAGGAAGTTCATTTTCGCATGATAGGTGAATTCAATGCCTATAATCTTTTGGCTGTTTATGGAGCTGCAGCTTGCCTGGGCGAAGATAAGTATACTGTTTTGCAGATATTGAGTAATAGCACAGGTGCTGAAGGAAGATTCGATTATATCATTTCGCCAAAGGAAAGAATTATTGGTATTGTGGATTATGCGCATACCCCTGATGCTTTGTTGAATGTGCTGGCAACAATAAAAAAGTTAAAAAGCGGTGAAGAGCAGTTGATTACAGTTGTTGGTTGCGGTGGCGATAGGGATAAAGCCAAACGCCCAGTCATGGGGGAAGTTGCTTGTGCGCATAGCAATAAGGTGATATTTACTTCTGACAATCCAAGAAGTGAAGATCCTTTGCAGATACTGGCAGAAATGGAGGCTGGCCTCAATACTGCTGCGCGCCGGAAGTTTATTTCTATCTCTGACAGAAAACAAGCCATTAAAACGGCCATAAGTATGGCACAGTCGGATGATATCGTACTAATAGCAGGTAAAGGGCACGAAAAGTACCAGGAGATAAATGGCGTAAAACACCATTTCGATGATAAGGAAGTTTTAAAAGAAATGTTTGAATTATTAGGAAAATAAGAAGAGATAAAAGGTAGAGGAGTATTTACTGTATACTCCCTTTACATCTCAAAATCAATAAATCGTAAATTTTAAATAATAATAAATAATGTTTTATCATCTCTTTGAATGGTTAAGGACAGCAGGCTACCAGTTTCCTGGTATAGCTCTGTTTCAGTTCATAACATTCAGAGTGTTAGTGGCTGTTATTTTATCACTGTTCATTACCACTGTTTATGGCAAGCGTTTGATCAATTATTTACAATACAAACAAATAGGCGAATCTGTACGCGACCTTGGTTTGGCTGGTGAGCAAAGCAAAAAGGGAACGCCTACAATGGGTGGTATCATTATCATCCTGGCTATTCTGATCCCAACCTTGTTATTGGCTAATCTGGAAAAAGTTTATGTCCGCTTAATGATTGTGAGCACCATCTGGTTGGGTATTATTGGATTTATTGATGACTATTTAAAACTGAGGGCAAAGAAAAAAGCTAAAGAAAAAGGCATTACCTATAAAAAGGGTGATGATGATGGCTTGGCTGGTAAGTTCAAGATATTCGGACAGGTAATGTTGGGTGTGATCATTGGCGCAACACTCTATTTCAATAATAACGTAAAAACATGGCGCGAGTACCAGGGTGTTCCTAAAGCAGGAGATACTACTGTGATTACCCGTGAAGTAAACAACCGCATTAAATATTTTGTTGAAGCAAAAGAGCCGATTACAACAATACCGTTTGTGAAATCGCATGAATTTAACTACTCTAAGTTGCTGCCACAAGGTTTGCGTGATTATACGTGGCTGTTGTATATATGTGTGGTTATTTTCATCATCACTGCGGTATCTAATGGTTCCAATATTACGGACGGCTTGGATGGTCTGGCAACAGGTACCTCTGCATTGATCGGCGTCTGTTTGGGCATTTTTGCCTACGCCAGTGGTAACCTGTTACTGGCGGACTATCTCAATATCATGTACATACCCAATCTCGGTGAACTGGCCATTTTTATTGGAGCCATGATAGGAGCTTGCGTAGGTTTTTTATGGTACAATGCCTATCCTGCCCAGGTTTTCATGGGAGATACAGGTAGTCTCACATTAGGTGGAATTATCGCAGCATTGGCGATCATCGTTCATAAGGAATTGTTGATACCCATCTTCTGTGGCGTTTTCCTGGTGGAAAATCTGAGTGTAATGATTCAGGTGGGTTATTTCAAGTATACGAAAAGAAAATATGGTGAAGGGCGCCGGATCTTTTTAATGAGCCCGCTGCATCATCATTACCAGAAGAAGGGGTATCATGAAGCAAAAATTGTTACAAGGTTCTGGATCATAACATTATTGTTGGTCATATTTTCTATTGTAACCTTGAAACTGAGATAGCGATATTGAAAAAAGATCTTTTTCGTACGTGTGAAAACAATGAATACAAAATTAGTCATACTAGGAGGAGGAGAAAGCGGTATAGGCGCAGCTTTACTCGCTAAGAGTGAAGGCTATGAAGTATTGCTGATGGATGAAGGTTCTTTGAAAGAAGGTTATCGCAATGAATTGGTGAGAGAAGGTATTGAATTCATTGAGAGCAGCATAGATGAAAAAAGATTACTGGAAGCAGATGAAGTGGTGAAAAGTCCGGGTATATCTGAAAAGAATCAGTGGGTAAAAAAGTTAAGAGCTGCAGGTATACCGGTGATTAGTGAGATTGAGCTTGCTTACCGGCATAAGGGCAATAGTAAGATCATTGCCATTACCGGAAGCAACGGTAAATCCACCACTACCTCGCTCATCTTTCATATCTGTAAACATGCAGATATGGATTGTGCTTTGGTTGGAAATATAGGTTACTCTTTTGCCAAGCAGATAGCTGAAGATCCTAAAGAGTGGTATGTGGCTGAGATCAGCAGTTTCCAGTTGGATGACATTCAAGCTTTCCGACCCGACGTAGCGGTTTTGTTAAATATTACCGAGGATCATCTGGACCGTTATGATTATAAGTTTGAAAATTATACCCAAAGCAAGTTTCGCATTGCGATGAACCAGACTTCGGAGGACTATTTTATTTATAATCTGGACGATGAAGTGATAACAGATTATTTACTACGAAACCCAATTCAATCAAATAAATTGCCTATTAGCATGAAACAGGAAGTTGTAAAAGGAGCATTTATTAAAGACGAAGAAATGCATGTGCAAACAGGAAACGAGCAAATGGAAATGAGTGTCTATGATTTTGCTTTGAAAGGTAAACATAATCAATTCAACACTATGGCAGCTTGTGTGGCAGGTTCTACTGTAGATATTCGCAAGGACAAGATCCGCGAAGCGGTACAAACCTTTGAAAGCCTTGAGCACCGCATGGAGCCAGTTGCTACCGTTCGCGGTGTTGAATTTATTAACGACAGCAAGGCTACCAATGTAAACTCTACTTGGTTTGCCCTGGAAAGCATGACCAAACCAACAGTTCTGATCTTGGGTGGTGTTGATAAGGGTAATGATTATGCTGCGATTATGGAATTGGTGCAGGAAAAAGTGAAGGCGATAGTTTGTATGGGTGTTGACAACAAGAAAATTGAAGAGAAATTCAAAGACGTAGTAAAGGTAGTAAGTACAGGCAGTGCCGTTGAAGCCGTTCATTCAGCCTTTAACCAGGCTACTGTAGGTGATGTGGTATTGTTGAGCCCTGCCTGTGCTTCCTTTGATTTATTTAAGAATTATGAGGATAGAGGGAAACAGTTTAAAGACGCTGTACGCAACCTTTAATGCATTTAAAGTTTTACTCAATCACCATTTGCCCATACCCAATTTCACAAACAAATGACCGAACCAATTCAAATACAATCACCATTGCGCAACCTGCGTCCCCGGACAAAAGGCGATAAGGTAATTTGGGCATCAGTTCTTTTGCTGGTGCTTGCGTCTTTGTTGGTGGTGTATAGTGCTACAGGTTCACTTGCCTATAAAATGTATAAGGGCAACACGGAAGTTTACCTTTTCAAGCAGGTGGCCTTTATTGTAGTTGGTTTTTGTGTTATTTATTTTGCACATCGCGTCAATTATACAATCTATTCCAGGATCGCTAAAATATTGTTCCTGCTTTCCATACCCTTACTATTCTACACCTTATTTTTTGGAGTTACATTGAATGAAGGAAGCCGCTGGATCAAGCTTCCAATAATTAATCTAACGATGCAAACTTCTGACTTAGCCAAGTTGGCCCTTTTTATGTTCCTGGCTCGCTTATTAAGCAGAAAGCAAGCAGTAATAAAAGATTTTAAGAAAGGTTTTCTTCCGGTAATGATGCCCGTTGGTATTGTTTGTTTGCTCATTGCTCCTGCCAACCTTTCCACAGCCTTGCTGTTGGGTTCCAGTTGCATGTTGCTATTATTCATTGGAAGAGCGAGTGGTAAACATTTATTGGGAGTGATTGGCATTGCCATGATTCCATTGGTTATACTGATCATGGCGGCTGTAATTAAACATAAGACAACTGGAGAAGAGGATGTTGTCTCCAAGGAAAAAAGTTCCAGGCTGACCGCTCGTTTCACTACCTGGGTAAGTCGGGTAGAAGGTTTTATCTACGGCGGTAAAGAAGCCGATAATGATAATATGTACCAGGTCAATCAGGCTAAAATAGCCATCGCCAAAGGTGGCGTTTTGGGTGTAGGTCCTGGTAACAGCGAGCAGAGAAACTTTTTGCCTCAGGCTTATAACGATTTTATATATGCTATCATCATTGAGGAATATGGATTAATGGGTGGGGCATTCATCATATTTATTTACCTGGTTTTTTTATTCAGGAGTATACGACTATTCAAAAGATGTCCTTATGCTTTTGGTGCCTTCCTGGCGCTTGGGTTAAGCTTTACATTGGTATTGCAGGCTATGGCTAATATGGCTGTAAACGTTAACCTGTTTCCAGTAACGGGTGTAACCCTGCCCTTGGTAAGTATGGGAGGAAGCAGTTTTTTATTTACCTGTTTATCAATTGGCATCATTTTAAGTGTAGCCAGGAACGTTGAACAATTAGAGGGGAAAGCTGCTTTAGAAAAGTCAAATGCTGAAGTCACGGAAGATCAGTCTGAAGAAGTTGTTGACACATCTAATGAGGCAGTTGAAGGTATACTGCAAAAACCAGCAAAAAAGAAAAAAGTAAAGTTAGCAGAAGCATAGTGTGCAATTATGAAAGTAGATATGCATTATAGTAGTCAGGATGTTTCTATCTCCTCCTTTTCAACAAGTGAAGAGGGAGCGGGTATGAGGTTCATCATTGCAGGAGGTGGCACTGGTGGGCATATCTTTCCGGCTATTGCAATTGCGAATGCATTAAAGAAAATAAATCCCCGGGCTGAGTTTCTGTTTGTAGGTGCTAAGGGAAAAATGGAAATGGAAAAAGTGCCACAGGCGGGATATAAAATTGCGGGAATTGATATTGTGGGCTTTAACAGGAGTTCTTTGATTAAAAACCTGGGATTGCCTTTTAAACTCTTAAAGAGTTTCTTTCAGGTCCGGAGAATTGTGGATGGCTTTCGTCCTGACGCAGTTATTGGTGTAGGAGGTTATTCCTCTTTCCCGGTATTACGCTACGCACAGGCTAAAGGAGTTCCGACTTTCATTCACGAATCCAATTCATTTGCTGGAAAATCAAATATGCTGCTCAGTAAAAAAGCAACAAAGATTTTTGTAGCAACAGACGGAATGGAACGATTTTTTCCTGCTGAAAAGCTTTTGGTAACAGGCAATCCGGTTCGTAAAAGTATCGTGGAAGTTTCAGTGTCTAAACAGGATGCATTACAATTTTTTGGACTCAGTGATGCAAGGCAGACAGTTCTGGTTGTTGGTGGCAGCCTCGGTGCCAAGTCAATTAATGAGGCTATTGATCTTCACCTGGACGAGCTGTTGAATAATAATCTGCAAATAATATGGCAGACAGGAAAACCCTATGCGCAAAAAGCAAAAGAGCGTGTTGCCGGTCAGCAACATATTTGGGTGAATGAATTTATTACTCAGATGGAAAAAGCCTATGCTGCGGCAGATATGGTTGTTTCAAGGGCAGGAGCAATGGCCATTGCCGAATTGTCTCTCGTCAAAAAACCCGTTGTTTTTGTGCCGTATCCCTTTGCTGCAGAGGATCATCAGACGGCCAATGCAATGAACCTGGTCAATAAAGGTGCGGCCATCATGGTTAAAGACAGTGAAGCAGTAGATAAGGTTGTGCCAGCAATTATTGAATTATCAAAGAATAAACAAAGGCAGAACGAGTTAAAAGAAAATATAGGAAAAGTTGCAGTTTCAGATGCTGATATAGTAGTTGCACAGGAAATTGTAAGAGTAATGAAGCCTGGAACTGCCCAAAAGTAGACAGCATTATATACCAATTAAGAGTAATAAAGTTTCGGTTCAATTGAATAATAGAGACCGGAACCAACTGTTCAAGTTCATGAAAGAGAGAATTGACATTCAGAGCATAATAGATTCCCCTTCAGAGGCTGGAGGCGTTTATTTCATAGGCATTGGCGGCATTGGTATGAGCAATCTTGCCAGGTATTTCCATGCCAAAGGTGTTTCTGTTTCAGGATATGATAAAACGTCAACCGAGTTAACCAAAGAACTGGAACAGGCTGGAATTTCAATTCATTATGAAGAGAATGTAGATCTGATTCCTAAAAATGTAAGCCTGGTGGTTTATACGCCGGCCGTTCCAAAGGATCATGCAGAATTGGTTTTCTACCAGGAAAATGGCTATCCTGTTGTAAAGAGAAGTGATGTATTGGGTGCCATTACGCGTGAATCATTTAATATCTGTATTGCTGGTACACACGGAAAGACAACTATCACTACAATGGTTAGTCACATATTGCGACATTCAGGTTATGGTTGCAATGCTTTTTTGGGTGGTATTTCTGTGAACTACGGAACAAACTTCTGGAGCAGTGAAAATAATGTATGTGTGGTAGAGGCTGATGAATATGACAGGAGTTTTTTGAAATTGTCTCCTGACATTGCAGTCATTACATCAATGGATGCAGATCACCTTGATATTTATGGCGACGAGGCTAGCTTGCAACAAACTTTTGTAGCGTTTGGAAACCAGGTAAAAGAAGGTGGGTTGTTGTTAGGTAAATTTGGATTAAGCAAATTGAAGGAAGTAACCGTTCAAAACAAGCTAACCTACAGTTTGCAAAATGAGTATGCTGATGTATTTGCCTCCAACATTCAAATCCAAGATGGTGGTTACAAATATAATGTGCAATGGGCTGGTGGTGGATTATATGATATTGAATTGAGGATAGGTGGCATGCACAATGTAGAGAACAGTGTGGCTGCTATTGCTATTGCAAATTTCTTGGAAATAGATGGCGATAAAATCAAAGACGCTATTAAAGCATTCAGGGGCGTAAAGAGAAGATTTGAGTACATCATACCACCTGATATACATCAGGAGGGTGCTTACCGTTATCCTGTATTCATTGATGATTACGCACATCATCCCGAGGAACTAAAAGCACTACTAAAGAGTGCCCGGAGTCTGTTTCCTCAGCGTAAGATTACAGTTATTTTTCAACCACATCTCTATACACGGACAAGAGATTTTGCAGAGGGGTTTGCCAGTAGTTTATCACTGGCGGATGAAGTGATTTTGCTACCTATTTACCCGGCAAGGGAATTACCTATAGAAGGGGTGAATAGCGAAATGATATTAAGAGAAGTCAATAAAGAGCGTAAAAGTATTGTAGCTAAGGAAGATATGGTGAACTGGATGGAGCAATATGTGAAAACGCTAAACAAAGAGTTTGGAGAAGTGATCATTACGGCCGGTGCCGGAGATATAGATACACTGGTGCAGCCATTAAAGAAAATAATTGAACAGGCGTAAAAGGAAAATTATTACAGAATTAGTAAACTAAGAAACAACAGTTTTGCGTTTTAACAGGACCATAAAAAAAGCTTTTTGGATCGTTTCATGGACCATCATTGGATGTGGATTGATCTCGCTTTTGGTGGCAGCAAACAGCAAGGAGCAGCACCATAAGTGTAAAGATGTAACCATTTCCATCATAGGGACGGGCGAAAAATATTTTATTGGTAAGTCTGATATTACTAACATTCTTAAAACCGGGATTGATGGCAGGTTAACAAACAGGCCTTTGCCCCAGATCAATCTGGCAAGCTTGGAAACCTTACTGGAGGGCAATCCCTGGATTGCAGATGCCGAGCTGTATTTTGACAGCAGAAGTATATTGCACGTTATTGTGACAGAGCGGCAACCAATTGCCCGTGTGTTTACAAAAGCTGGCAATTCATTTTATATAGATTCATCAGGTTTACGTATGCCTTTATTGAAAAAGGTTAGTGCGCGGGTGCCTGTTGTTACAAATTTTACAGCAGCAAAAAAAATACGTTCAAGAGACAGTGTTTTATTGAATGAAATAAAGCAAATTGCGATCTTTTTAGATAAGGAACCTTTTTGGAATGCACAGATAGCTCAGATAGATATTACGGTAGACAGAAGGTTTGAATTGATCCCTGTCATTGGAAGCCACATTATTCATTTAGGAAGGGCTGAAAATATTGATCAAAAGCTAAGGCGACTACTGGTTTTTTATCAGCAGGTATTAAATAAAACAGGGTTTGACAAATACAGTGTGCTCGACTTGCAGTACGAAGGACAAGTGGTGGCTTTGCATAAAGGTGCCGTTTCTTCAGTCGACTCTGTTCAGTTGAAAGAGAACATTGCAAAATTGCTGAAAGCAGGCCAAATGATGCAACTGCAGGATAGCTTGCAACAGGTATCATTACGTCTAAAGGCTCAACGCATGGACTCTTCTTCCGTCAACTATGCGGCGACTGTTATACCAGAAGAGAAAAGTTCAAGTTCAACCCCTCTAAATAAAAATCCAATTGTCAAAAAAGAACCTGTAGAAACCAAAACAATAACGAAGCTGGTTGAAAATAAAAATGTGCGGGATAGAAAACAGCAGAAACCAGATGTGAAACGTCCCAAAGCAGTTATGCCGAGGAGAGGATAAGAGAAGTTCTGTTTTGGACATGTGATGCAGCATTTATAAAATACTGTGCAGGGGAAACTATTTACCAAAAACGTCCAATCCGATGTAAAGCCATAACAGATCGATTTCTGTGATAACAACTAAAAACAACATAAACATGAACAACGAGCAACCGATTATTGTTGGGCTCGACATTGGAACTACTAAAATCGCCGTGATCGCCGGTCGAAAGAACGAATTTGGCAAGCTTGAAATCCTTGGTTTCGGCCGGTCAAATTCTAACGGTGTCAAACACGGGCAAGTGCTCAACATCGATGAGACGATCAAAGCTATCCGTACAGCCCTTGAAAACTGTTATGCTTCCAATCCGAGCCTAGAAGTAAACGAAGTCTATGTCGGAATTGCAGGTCATCATATTAAAAGCCTGCAAACCCGTGGTGACATAGTACGTCGCGACACTGAAAACGAAATTTCACAATTGGAGATTGACCAACTGATCGCCGATCAGTACAAGACTTACATTCCGGCAGGAGATCAGATCATTGATGTGATTCCTCAGGAGTTTACAGTGGACAATTTTCAAAATATTCCAGACCCTATTGGATACGGCGGTGTTAAAGTAGGCGCCAATTTCCACATTATTACAGGAGATAAGAATGCGATCCGAAACATTAGTCGCTCTGTTGAACGTTCAGGGCTGATTACAAAAGACCTGGTTTTACAGCCTTTGGCTTCTTCTGCTGCTGTAATGGCACAGGAAGATCTTGAGGCCGGCGTTGCCATTGTGGATATTGGGGGCGGTACAACAGATCTGGCAGTTTTTTATGAAGGTATTTTAAAGCACACCGCAGTTATCCCGTTTGCAGGAGAAAACATTACCAATGACATCAAAACCGGTTTAGGAGTTTTGAAGGCACAGGCTGAACAAATGAAAGTACAGTTTGGAAGTGCACTGGCCAACGAAGCTAAAGCAAATGCCTATATTACCATTCCTGGTTTACGCGGCATGCCTCCAAAAGAAATCAGTGTAAAAAACCTGGCGAATATCATTCAGGCAAGGATGAGTGAAATTCTGGATTTTGTTACCTATCACTTAAAACAGGTTGGTTTAGATAACAAAATGCTGAACGGCGGTATCATTCTTACAGGTGGGGGTTCCCAGTTAAAGCATTTGATTCAGTTGGCGGAGTATGTAACTGGTTTGAACTGCCGTGTTGGATTACCAACAGAACATTTGGCTGCAGGTCATATTGAAGAATTGGCCAAACCAACGTATGCTACTTGCCTTGGATTGATCTTGAAAGGTTACGATGATTATGAACATAACCGTAAGCTGTTCCAGAAAGATTTTAGAAAAGTAGTAGTACCTGAAACTTTGAAGAGCGAAAAAGAGGAAGAGGAACCAGAACCAGAGGTGGCTGTAGTTCAACGGCCACGAAGAGGTGGTGTAAACAATTTCTGGGGAAAGTTCAAAAACAGCTTGATTGAAATTTTTAAGGAAGAAGAAGACAGGCAGTTGTAAAAAAGAATTTTCCGTCCTATGCAATTACATTACATTAACTGCAATCACACTGGTGTGCGCACAAAATAATTTTTTATGATCCATTTTGATTTACCGAAGGAACAATCTTCCATAATAAAAGTTATAGGAATTGGAGGTGGTGGAAGCAACGCTGTAAACCACATGTATAGTCAGCAAATAGAAGGCGTAAATTTTATTATTTGTAATACAGACGCTCAGGCCATTGCTTTAAGCAGTGTGCCTAACAAGGTTCAGTTAGGACCCCATTTAACCCAGGGTCTTGGGGCTGGTGCTAATCCTGAAATTGGTCGCCAGGCAACAGAAGAATCTTTAGAAGAGATAAAGCGCATGCTGGAAGTAAACACAAAAATGGCCTTTGTTACCGCAGGTATGGGCGGTGGCACAGGTACCGGCGGCGCACCCATCATAGCGAAGATCTGTAAAGACCTGGGTGTGTTAACCGTAGGCATCGTAACTACTCCTTTTGCTTATGAAGGAAGAAAGCGTCAGTTGCAGGCCGAAGAAGGAATAAAAACCCTGAAACAATATGTTGATACTTTGCTGGTGATCAGCAACGATAAACTGCGTCACCAGTTTGGCAACCTGAAAATGAGAGAGGCTTTTGCTAAAGCAGATAATGTTTTAGCTACAGCAGCCAAATGTATCACAGATGTTATTAATAGCACCGGCCAGATCAATGTGGACTTTGCCGACGTGTGTACTGTAATGAAAAACGGCGGTGTGGCTATCCTGGGTAATGCAGCCTGTGATGGCGAAAACCGTGCGCAAAGAGCAATCGAGCAGGCCTTGAATTCTCCATTGCTGAACGATAATGAGATCCGCGGAGCCAAATGGATCCTGATCAATATTAATTCGGCTGAAGGTGACCACGAATTTACCATGGATGAAGTTGATATTATCCAGAACTATCTGTTAAGCCAGGCCGGCGAAAACACAGATGTTATTCTTGGTCTGGGTTATGACAATAGTTTGGGAGAAAAATTGGGTATTACACTGATCGCAACCGGTTTTCAATATAACGATCCGTTTACAAAACGGGCTGCTGCCAAACAGGAACCTTTGAAAGAAGAAAAGATTGTAATGACATTGGGGGGAGAAAATGAAACCTCTAAACCTACAGCAGAGGCAAGCCCAGAGCCGGTTGATCCACTGGCGCCGACACTAGTAGAAGACCATGGAGCAGCTCCCGAAATAGAAATGCACCACCTGACATTTCCGGAAGAGAAAAAAACTCCCTATATTCAACAACCAAAAGAATCAACCGAGCAAACACCTGTTCATCTCCAGTTAAAAATCAAAGAAGAACCACAGCAACCGGCAATTGACCCTGAAAAGCTGGAATGGGAGATGAAGAAAAAGGCATTAGACGAAAAATTTGCACGGTTGCACCAGAATATTATTGCACAGGCTGGCAATGCTGCAAGCCAACAAGATAGTCCGGCGTCTGCAGCGTCGGGCGGTTATCTGGCCAGACCATCCAATATTTACGCAGATCAAAAAAGGGAAGTTTCTACTTCAAAACCTGCAGAAGAACCGGTTTCGAAACCTTTTGTAAAAGTTGAGGATGATGACTTAAACATGCAATTGGTGATTCGGAATGACATTCCCGCGGCGGACGATACAAAGGACCACCAGGCTCAACCACCTTTCAAAGCTCAGGCAGATGAACTCCGTCAAGCCGGAGACGCGGCCGAGGAACAAAGAAGGAGAACAGCAGAACGACTCCAAAAATTGCGCAACTTGTCGTTCAATGTAAATGCTGCTGATCCAAACAACGAGTTTGAAACCGTACCCGCGTACATCCGCCGCAATATGGAATTATTCAACAATTCATCTTCTGTTGAAAATTTCTATAGCAATTATACTGTGAATACTGATGGCAAAAATGGTAACTCGCACATTAGTACTATTAATACCTTCCTGGATGGCAAAAAGCCTGATTAAACCTTTGTTTCAGTGAAGCAATAAATCGAAGCTTCTGTTTTTAGTTGTTCCCCCGCTGTTTTCCAGCGGGGGTTTTTATTAATGCCTGCTTTTTCTTAATATAACGATTATTTTTAAGGTTTTGTCTAAAATCAAGTTTGGTTTCATTGAATTTATCTATACTTGCCATTCTTTATTCATAATTTTAAAACAACGATGCAAAAGCTTGCCAGAAATCCTATGCTAAACTTATCCGTGTCTGCTACTACCATCCTATTGGTTGATGACGATGCCGACGATCTTTTATTTTTATCTTCTTCTTTCTCAAAGGCTTCACCTCAGGTAAGACTGAAACAGGCCTATAGTGTCAGAGAAGCCATGAGCTATTTAAACCGGCTCCCGGACGAGCAACTACCTGCACTTATTGTTTTGGATTACAATATGCCCCAACACGATGGACTCGACTTTCTAAAGATCCTGAACGAGCAGGAACGCTTCCACAGCATTAAAAAAATAGTATTAAGTACGGCCCAATCTGCACTGATCAGAACTGTTTGTATGGAGCAGGGGGCTGATGCTTGCTATACAAAACCGTCTAAGGTAGAACAATATAGAGTCCTGGCTGAAAAAGCAATAGAAGAATTCCTGGATAATTAATTGTTTAGCTAAACGTCTTTGACCTGGCATTAATCCGTAAAGCTCGAACTTTGTCTTATAAAAGTTGAAAATGCTATGGCTACAATACTCATTAGCGGGGGAACGGGCTTGATCGGAACGGCACTAACCAGGGAACTATTAAACAAAGGTTACGAAGTTATTATTCTCTCCAGGCATCCGGAAAAGGCAAAAGCCTTTCCGGAGACGACAGTAACCTATGCAGGCTGGAATATAAAAGAACAAACCATAGATAGAACTGCAATCGAAAAAGCCGATTATATAGTGCACCTCGCCGGTGCTAATGTAGCTGGCGGTCGTTGGACTGATAAAAGAAAAAGGGAAATTGTAGACAGTAGGGTAAATAGTGCCAGGTTGCTGGCAGGGGCTATCCAAGATATCCCAAATAAAATTAAAGCTGTTGTTAGCGCTTCAGCAATTGGATGGTATGGTCCGGACCCTCATGTTCCAGATCCCAAGCCTTTTGTTGAAACCGATAAAGCTGATGATTCTTTCCTGGGCCGCACCTGCCAGCAATGGGAGGCAGCCATTGAGCCAGTCGTAGAATTGGGAAAGCGACTGGTAAAACTGCGCACAGGTGTTGTTCTTAGTGAGGAAGGTGGTGCCTATCCTGAATTTAAAAAGCCATTACAATTTGGTACAGCTGCCATATTAGGAAGCGGAAAACAGGTTGTAAGCTGGATACATATACTGGATGTCGTGCGCATGTATATAGAAGCTATTGAAAACGAAAACTGGCAAGGTGCTTTCAATATGGTGGCGCCAAACCCGGTAACGAATGAACAATTGATTCTTGCTATAGCCAAAGAAAGTGGCCGTTTTTATGTGCCTGTTCATGTACCCCAGTTTGCTCTGAAGATAGTGCTGGGAGAAATGAGCATAGAAGTATTGAAAAGTGCTACTGTAAGTAGCCGGAAGGCGCAGGAGGCAGGCTTCCAGTACCTGTTTCCTTCCATAGAAGCGGCCGTTCAGAACCTGAATAAAAAAGCCTCCTGATCGGAGGCCTTCATCTCTAAAATGCCTTCACTTCCTGGGGCATTTCCGGCACATCAGTTTGTGTGTACATGCTGGCCTTCACCTTTTGGGGATCGCCTTGATAAGCCCAGGTAATGTTGTTGATATATTTATTAAAGACACGGTTGATATCCGGTAGTGTTACCTTCTTCATATCATCTTTAATGGTAAAAGCTCTTCTCCAATTACTATTAATTACTTCATTCGAAGCCAGTGAGGCAGCCAGTGCACTATTGGTTTCCTGCTGATAATAGGTGCGGGTTACATAAACCGTTTTCATATTCTTTAACTCTTCTTCTGTAAATCCTTCTTTTTTGATCTTCTCAATTAGTTGTCTCGCCACCACTATATACTTATTGGGTTCCGTGGTAGTTACATAAATACTGGCATAAGGTGTTAAACCGCCACTGAACCAGGCTGAAGGCGCATAAGATAAACCGTTCTTGCTTCTGATGTCAACAAAATGCCGGTTATAAAAAATGCGCATGGCCAATATAAATGCATCATAATCAGGTGTGCCTGGCTGTGGGGCACTGGTAATGCCTTGGATGTAATTGGTGGCAAATT
>CBKWHA010000041.1:0-28322 GCA_966674115.1 uncultured Chitinophagaceae bacterium | reverse complement strand
CCTGCCGGGATGACAGGGTTACCAAAAGTATTTTGTAAAAAATTACTGATTAGTGTCGGCCGGAAGCACCTGGTTTTGTTGTGCACCGGGAAGTGTAGTTGTATTTGGGTTAGTTGTACTCTGACGCATAGGCAACGGTCCGGATCCTACTTTCTCCAGGCGGTCCTGAACTTCTTTGCCACCTGAAATAAAGAAAGTAGAAGTGATACAAAGTACAGTAATCACAGCTGCAAAGATCCAAGTACCTTTTTCCAACACATCTGTTGTCTGTTTTACACCCATGAACTGGTTACTGAAACCGGCAATGTTACCGGCCAGACCGCCACCTTTAGGATTTTGAACGAGCACGATAAGAGCCAGGATAAGGCTAGCGATAATAATAAGAATTAAAAATAAGACGGTCATATTATATGGCTTTCTTTAAATTTTCCAATTTGGCTGCAAAATAAGCCTTTTTAGAAGGATTAATCAAACTTAATTTGTTATAAACTTCTATAGCTTTTTCCAGTTTTCCCTGTTTTATCCAAACTTCTGCCATGGCTTCGGTTACAACTTCCGAATTATCTAATGAATGAGTCGCAATGTTCTCCACTTTTTCTTCTGCATGAGGATCCAGTTTTTTTAATTGTTCTGTAGCGGGGATGCGTTTCATGGTTTTCAGCCACTCAGTAAAGCTTTTCAACTGGCGTCCAAAGTTGTCTTTTGCCGCTTCTTCTTGCGACAATTTAATACCTACCGAGGCAAAATAATCGACAGTGTGGTAAGGTTCAAAAGATAAAGTTTTTGATTGCTCAGGGGTCTCTGTAACAGGAGTTTCAAGTTTGACTGGTTCTGATACATCTGGTACAGAGGTATTTATTTTTGCTTCCTCAATGGATTCTTCAATGTCTTGAGGTTCATCTAAAGGTACTTCACTGAATTCCTCCTGCTCTGTATTGATCTCCGGGGCTATGATCTCAGGCGTTTCAATTGAGGAAGGAACCAGCTCTTCCTGAAAAGTAGTATTATACTCTTCTTCATTTATAAGAAAATCAAATGCGGCCGGATTATGATGATAAAGAACGGCTTTTTGTTGTTGTTGTAAATAATCCGGACTTTTTTCTTCTTGTAACTTTTTGAGCAACAGGAACTGTGCTGGTGCAAAAAAAGGATATTGTTGAGAAAGTTGCTGTAACTCCTCAGCACTGCATTCGGAAATATCCTTTTGTATAAGCTGCTGGCTTAATAAATTGAAACGGTCCATGGTGGCGCAAGATAGCCAAAGTTAGGAATTGGCAATTGCGAAGTCTACCACCAGTTGGGACAATAATATATACGATCCCTGGCACTTCTGTCTTCTTCCTTTGGACCGCTTAAATAAAAACCCAAGGTAACTCCAAAACTGGCATGTTTAAACTTTTGATCGCCCTCACGCAGATAAGGCATTAGTCCTTTATTAAAATTAGCAGTTACAAATACATTTCCGAATTCAACACCAGCCAGCAGGTTGATACCCCAATGTAAAACTCTGTATTCCTGGTCGTTTTTGCCCACTTTCA
Source organism: uncultured Chitinophagaceae bacterium (assembly GCA_966674115.1). Classification (GTDB taxonomy): domain Bacteria; phylum Bacteroidota; class Bacteroidia; order Chitinophagales; family Chitinophagaceae; genus Flavisolibacter. The sequence goes on along the minus strand of CBKWHA010000041.1, from coordinate 26,784 downwards.
AGTCCCGTTTAATATCATAAGTGAGATTGCCTAAGGTATCAAGAAAAGTAAATGATTCACTACCTGAATAATAAAAAGAGGCTTGAGGGCCGCCGCCTAAAATTAAGCTGGTATTGGTAAGTGAAGGAAATTTGTAAACAAGATTTAAAGGGGCATCAATGTAATGAAGGCTTTGGGTATAGCCATAATAAGTGAGTTTGGAAAGATAAGGGTCGAATGCCTGCTGTTGTTTGGCTCCTTTACTACTATAAAAGACAGCAGGTTGAATAGACCAGCCAGATAGGTTATCAATTGGCAAATCTGCAATCATACCGAGGTGGAATCCACCTTTATGTTGCATTAACTGGCTTGATGCCCCCGGCTGCAATTTCCAATAGGGTGAAACCGAAGATTGATGCAAACCTCCAGCCACACTAATGCGTTGCTGAGCGCCAACTTTAAAAAGCATTAGCAGGAACAAACAAACCAGGAAGTTTTGTCTCATAAGTAGTACACCGTCTCAGTTGCAATTAGAAACGGTAAGGCAAAGTATAAATAATTTAAGAAAATGTCCACTCATTTCGATTATTGAACACAACTTTTAGCTAAAAGCAGATAAAATTCAGGTAGCAGAAAGACCATTTAACATTATATTTCAAATTTAATGCCTTGAGCCAGAGGTAGATTGGGTGAATAATTAATGGTATTTGTTTGCCTGCGCATATAAAATTTCCAGGCGTCGCTGCCACTTTCCCTGCCACCACCTGATTCCTTTTCTCCACCAAAAGCGCCTCCTATTTCAGCTCCGGAAGTCCCGATATTTACATTGGCAATGCCGCAATCACTTCCTGCCACAGATAAAAACTGCTCCGCCTCTCTAAGGTTCAAAGTCATGATGGCAGATGACAAACCTTGCGGAACGCCATTCTGAATGGCAATTGCTTCTTCGAAAGACTGGTAAACAAGTAAATACAAAATAGGAGCAAAGGTTTCTTGCTGTATTATTTCGAAATGCGGCTTGGCCTCTACGATGCAGGGCTTTACATAGCAGCCGCTTTCAAAACCGTCTCCTTCAAGCACGCCTCCTTCCACAACAAAAGTGGCGCCTTCTTCCTTGCACTTTTCCAGTGCGCGTAAGTATTGCTCAACTGCAAACCTGTCAATCAAAGGGCCTACATGATTGGCCTCATCCAACGGATTGCCTATGCGCAACTGACCGTATGCTGCTGCCAGTTTGTTTTTCACAGGCTCATAAATGTTCTCCTGTATGATCAGCCGGCGGGTTGAGGTGCATCTTTGCCCGGCTGTGCCAACAGCTCCGAAGACTGCAGCCCGTATAGCTATATTCAAATCAGCATCAGGTGTAATGAGGATCGCATTATTCCCTCCCAGTTCCAGTAAAGATCTTCCCAGCCGTGCGCCAACGGCTGCACCAACTGATTTACCCATCCGGGTTGAACCTGTTGCAGAAATAAGTGGGATACGTGTATCGTTTGCCATTCTTTCACCTATTGCTTTATCTCCAACGATTACATTAGAAACTCCTTCTGGCACACCATTCTCCTGGAAAACTTCTGCTACAATTTTCTGGCAGGCGATGGCACATAATGGTGTTTTTTCGGACGGTTTCCAAACAACAACATCTCCACATACCCAAGCCAACATAGCATTCCAGCTCCAGACAGCTACAGGAAAGTTAAAAGCGGAAATAACGCCAACTATGCCAAGGGGATGCCACTGCTCATACATGCGGTGACCAGGTCTTTCGCTATGCATGGTGAGGCCGTGTAACTGTCGGGAAAGACCAACTGCAAAGTCACAGATATCGATCATTTCCTGTACTTCTCCCCAGCCTTCCTGCAAGCTTTTGCCCATTTCGTAGGAAACCAGCCGGCCAAGTGACTCTTTATTTTTCCGCAATGCTTCGCCAACCTGCCGCACTACTTCACCACGCTTAGGAGACGGCCAGAGCCGCCATTGTAAAAATGCCTGCTGGGCTTTGGTAATTACCTGGTTGTATGCTAAGTCTGAGGTACCGAAAACAGAGGCTATTTTTTTCCCGTCAACCGGTGAGATGGAATCAATGAATTTCTCCTTATTAATCATCCAGTGAGTGCCGGTGGAGGTTCCGGAATTAGTTTCATTAATACCTAATTGTTGCAGAACGCTTTGCATGGAAAAGAGTTTAGGGAAATTTACGACTTTTAACCTGACATATACCCTTGACAATCAATTTGAGCCCCTACTTAGTAAAAGATAATTTTAATCCTCCCAATAACCATCGGCCTGGCATCATTGAACCCAGCAGGTCGCTGTATTGTTTATCAAATACGTTATCAACTTCGCCAAATACACTCAATTTATTACCAATAAGGAAAGTTTCTGCCTTTATGTTCATTACAAAGTAATCTTTTGTGATTTTAGCGTTAATGGCTGGTAAAGATTGTGGCTGTCGCTTTTTGTACAACCCATTTAAACCAATACTAAACTTTTGTGTGGTATAAGCTATATTGTAATTTGCCAGAAAAGATGCATGTGATGAAATATAGAAAGATGGAGTAGCCTCACTACTTTCTGAATCTAACCAAATCAAGCCAAGTGTTGAATAAATTTGTTCTTTAGCGGAGAGCTGTTTGCTGAATTGAATATCTGTTTCAAAACCTATGGTGGTTACTTCTGAAATATTCTTTGCTAAAGCATAGGTGCCGTTTGGTACCAGGTTTGATTTACGGGGCATTTGATCGTAAGGTGTGGTTACATAATCAATCAGATCATCTTGATCGCGTTGAAAATAGGAGGTGGAGAGTTTTAGATGATCGGTTGCCCAAAAGTCCGCTCCCAATTCATAAGAAATGGAAGTTTCTGCACTAAGGTCCGGATTTCCTATACTGCCACTTGTTACTAAAGTTTTATTATAGTTGTTAAATCTTTCCGTAAAGTCCGCATGACGGATGGTTTTTCCTGCGCTTGCTCTTAACTGTAACTTTTGAATTCTATAAGATATATTCATTTGAGGAATCCACTCCGTTCCTCCCCGTTCATCCCAATCAATACGTAATGCCGGGTTCATGTTGAATGATTGACCGAAAGATTGATTTAATGTTACAAATCCAGCCAGTTGCTTTACCGAATGATTTCCTCTATCATTTGATTTGATTTTCCTGTTTTGAAATTGCGCTCCGCTAACAAGGGCCGATTTTGATCCGAATCTATGTTCATGCACTAATAAAGCTTGTGACAGTTTCGACTTGCTATTATTGGGGGTAGTACCCGGCCTAAATAGATATTCGTCTTCTACATCTTTGTACCCCAGATTTAATGAGAGCCTGTCGTTGTTCTTATCATATGCTAAGCGCAACTGGTTCCAGAAAGTTTGTACTTTTTCAGAAGCCGTATCAGAAGCAAAACGAGTATAAAAATTCTGCGCCGCAAAATCACGGCTATCATAAGAAGTATGCACTCCTAATTGCCAGTAGGGGTTGAACTGATGTTTGGCTGAAACGGATGCCGTATTGTTATGAAAGAAACCCCGGATGCCTCTTTGGCGTTGCCCATCAGAGTTATTGGAGAGAATGCCCGCACTTACAGCCGTTTTTCCATTACTGAAAAATGCCCCGGCATTCGCATTTAATAAATCATATTCGCCACCAGTGAACTGCGCCTTGATCTCTTGTTTGGGTTTATTCTGGGCTGCAAAAGATTTTGTAATGATATGAATGACACCACCCACAGCCTCAGAACCGTATATTGCGGAAGAAGCGCCTTTTAACACCTCGATCCGTTCAATTTCAGCAGGTGCAATAGGAATATAGGAAGAAAAGTGACCTGTATTCGGGTCATTCAAACGGATGCCATCTACAACAACCAGTACCTGCTGGAAAGTGCCACCACGCAACACAATATCGCTCTGTGCACCTTGCGGACCACGGGCCTGGATTTCCACGCCGGGAATAAAACGCAGCAATTCATCAATTGAATGAACAGGTAATTTGGAAAACTGTTCACCTTTCATGATCAATATGTTCCTGCCGGTCCTTGATACATTGATCGGATTTAAAGAAGAGGTTATCGTTACCGGGTCAAGATCAATTTCAGTTTCCTGTGCAAAAGTTGAAATACCTGAAATTAAGCTTAATAATATAGGAGTGTGCTTTAAAACATTCATCATACCCTTTTAAAGGCGCAAATATAGCGCCTGCATAAAATAAGGGTATGATGAATGTCAATAATCACTTATTGTCAAGCAAGCATTTTAATAAAGTCACTAACGAGATAGCTAACCAACTTTCCTGTGGCTTCGTCGGTCCTGTCATTTAGTTTGGTTGCTCCTTCACAAATATGCAGGTAACAAGCTTTTGCATTTACAGCACAAAGGTTAACATATTGCCTGGCGTGTAAAGGACTGATACCGCATGGTGTAGAAGCACTGCTTAAAACATTTTCTATTGAATCGAGGTCAAGTTCAATGCCTGTAAAACTATCTCCTGTAAATTCAATGGCATGAGAAACGGCCTGACGAAAGGTTCTCTTTTCATGGATAAAGATGTCCTCATAAGTAATACAGTCCATAAAGGGATTATTTACAAGGTCAACCCATACGTTTTGCGGCAAATAGTTTTCATGTATGCCTAAAGCGCAATATTTCTGTAGAAAGCCATCTTCTTCGGCATAGCGAAATGCATTGCCACTGTGCCTGCCTTCAGTAGGACGATAATCACTATGGGCATCAAGGTTGATACAGTTGATCTGGGGAATCGGTATGTATTGTAATTTGTTTAAACCTTTTGCTGTACCTTTTATCAGTGGGTATGCATTATTGTGTCCGCCTCCAATAACTACGGGGATCTTATCTTGTGCTACAACTGCCTTTATAAGGTTTTCCACCTCCTCATCTATGGTATTCACGGCATGCCTGTATGCTTCCAGCTTTTCAGCAGAGTCGTGTGCATTTCTATCAATCAGCTCCTGGAGGTCTGTAAAGTCAAAACTACCCAAAACGGCTACATTATCTCCATCTAAAAAATCATTGCTTTGAATGTTTAAAAAGTATTGTAAAAACGGGTGCCAGCAACTACTGGTTCCTGCATTTCCTTCATTGGCAAGTACGCCTATATCTTCAGGTATCCCAATGATCACAAATCGCGCCGATAGTTGTTCCAGTGCTTCCGGGAGACCCTGGCCATTAGAAAGCGTTTGCACAACTTCGCCCAATTTGGTTTCGAATTTTCGCAATTTGGTCAGTTCTTGTATATTCTGTTTTTGATAAGGTTTGAAATAAGTAAGGTTCATGCTTTGTTTTTTAACTCCAATAAACGGTTGTTCTGATTTAGCAGTTTGAAAGATATAGCTTTTTGATTTTAAGTGAGTAAATTATAGTACTGATCATCACTTTTTGTGAAGCAGCCTTTTCAGATAGTTTCCAGCTTTATTCACCACGCTCATTTTTTCTGAGATTGTTTCGAGTAAAGTGCTATCTGCCTGTTCGATATGTTCCAAACTAAAGCCTATATCCAATTGTTTGGGATATAAAATAATGAAACTGGTAGAGTTAAAATAGTTAGTAAGAAAGTAGGGTAGTTTTTCCAATTGACTAGTATAGGATACATGGCCCTTACGAGATGAAATGATAACGAACAGGTCGTTTTGCTTTACCTCACGACCTAATATCAGGAAATCATCCCAGTTGCTGAAAGGGTTAAAGATCGCTTTTACAGGACGTCCGCTACGGTGGTGTTGGTTTTCAAGTTCTTTTAATGTAATAGGATGTCCATAAAATATGATTGGCAAACCTGCAGTTTTAGCAATACCGGTTAACTTGCCCAGCCAGTGTTTAAAACCTGGTTCAAACTCAGCCTTTGGTGGTACCACCACTAACATTCGCTTTAAAGTATTAAATGGCTGTACCGACTTATAGATGTATATAGTTTCTAATGTACGTTTCAAAATGCGCTCAGTAGTAGGCCCAAAGAAATCTTTCTGATCATCACTTTGATGCAGACCAATCAAAACATCAGTAACATTCTGTTCTTTTATGGTATAAATAATGCCATTGCTGATGTTCATATCAAACCTGGTCAAGGGGATCAGCGTATTTTCCGTGGCTGCAGCATGCATTACTGCTTTGTCCATCATCTTTTTACCTACAGTATTTGCATTTTCGTTATTAGATTCATCGCTGATGATATGGAGGGCGTAAACAGGAATCTTGCTGTTTTTGGGTCTTAGCATTAGTCCAAAATCAACCAATTCAGAAACAGTTTTAGGATATGCAAGAGAAATTAACACCTTTTCGTTAGATTCTTCAGCAGTAGGTAAAACTGTTTCTTCTTTTAAGGCCAATTGTTGTGAAGTTTTTTCGACAATAAAGGAACTGATGGTGCATGTAACCAAAATCATGATGATTGTTCCATTCAAAACGTCCTCAGTTAAAAGTCTTATCGGTTCTCCTGAAGGAGTTTCTCCTATAATGATGCTATAACCTACCAACACTACAGCCAGTGTAGCTCCAACCCTTGCTGTACTTAGACCGAAGATCATCCGTCTTTCTAACGGAGCCAGGCGAAAAGTCTTTTGGGTGAAAACAGCAGCAAGATATTTGGAAAAGATTGCAAGAATAGTCATGATTGCGGCAACTTTTAACGCGCCCCATCCTTTAAATAAAACACTTATATCAACCAGCATTCCCACACTAATTAAAAAGAACGGGATAAAGAAGGCATTGCCTACAAATTCAATCCTATTCATTAGGGCAGAGGAGTGGGGTATAAATCTATTCAGGGCAAGACCAGCAAGAAATGCTCCGATGATAGATTCAAGTCCGGCTAATTCAGCAAGAAAACCGCCCAGGAATACCATGGCTAATACAAATATGTATTGCGAGACAGGTTCTTCAAAGTTTTTGAAAAACCAGCGGGCAATTAACGGGAATAACAGAAAAATAATACTTCCAAAAATGATGGCAGAAACCGCAAGTTGAATCCAAAAAGCAGTATTAATTACACCTCTTGTTACCCCTATTACTCCTGCTAAAACTAATAGCGCCAGAATATCTGTAATGATAGTTCCTCCAATGGTCAATGTAACCGATCTGATCCTGGAAATTCCATACTTACTGACTATTGGATAGGCAAGTAAAGTATGGGATGCAAACATGCTTCCTAATAATAATGAAGAGGGTAGGCTGAATTTCAGTAAATAAAAGGCAGTAACAGCACCTAAAGCTATCGGGAATATAAAAGTAAACAGGCCAAACACAAAACTTTTCAGGCGATTTCTTCTAAACTCTTCAAGATCTATTTCAAGCCCAGCCGTAAACATTATATATAAGAGTCCAACAGTTCCAAACAATACAATACTGCTATCCCGAAGCAATAGGTTAAAACCATAGGGGCCAATGACCACACCTGCCAGAATTAAGCCTATGATGTGAGGAACTTTTATTTTATTGAATAAAAGAGGAGCAAATAGTATGATAAAAAGAACCAATGAAAATATGATCACCGGATTTTTAAAAGGAAGCGAAAAGTCTAGATCTGATAACAAATACATAATGATACTTTGAAATGAAAAGAGACTTATTGTTTCACCATTTCTACTGCATATACAATTTTACAGTTTTCTGGCGTCCTCGTAATTTCCCGTCTTCCTTCCAATCGATTTTTTGCAGTTTGTTCCAACCTTACTACCATGTTCGTAATTTGATTTGTTTCAGGGCTATTTTGCAGATAATTTAATTCGATAGTATTGCTAGTTGAAGTGCCTGAATATTCACGAACCACCTTTCCTTTATCATAGACTTTTACAATGGTTTTATTATCGTAATATGAAATATCCCACTGTTCTGTTTTAACATCCCCTACTGCAGAACCTGGACAAGATGTTTCAATGCAATTCATCTGAACAGACCATAAGCCAATAAATTCAGGATTTACAAAAATAGAATCAATAATAGTCTGTTTGCTTAAACTATCCAGGTTTTGAGTTTTTCTGCGTAGTTCCTCTTCTTTTAATTGTAGTGCTTTTTCCCAGAGTATTAACTCCTGCTCTTTTTGATTGAGCTCATTTTCTTTTTTTGTAAGTGTCTGCTCCTTTTTACGAGTATCACAGCCTTCAAAGAGAAGGATAAAAATGAAAATTATAAAAATAAAGGGCCTCATAAATTCAATTATATGGGTATTATATCTTTTATATATACACAAACTCAGCTTAAATAGGACTTAGTTTTCTGTAAGTTAATGTTATTTGTAGATTCACAATTTTCAGGTATCCGAACCTGGGTTTTTCTTGGAATAAAATAAGAAAAACCCCTGTAGATACAGGGGTAACAACCAAAACTAACTGTAAAAGAAAGTTTCTTTTATTAAGATAGTTCTAATCTAGTTGCACATTTTCAAAAAATACAATGATTGTTTTTCATAGGTTATAAATCACTCTTCCCTGCACTGGCAGAAACACTTTTTTCCAGTATGGCAATATATTTATCTGCATCCTTGTTTTCAGGATCCAAAGTTTTTAACTTTTTGAAATAATCAATAGCTGCCGTGTAGTTCTTTTGGGTATTGGCTTCGTAAGTTGCCAGGTATCCATAAGCCTCGATCAGCCACTTTTTGTTGTTTGCATTTTCCACATCTTTTTCTGCTACTTCTACCAGTTTTAAGTAATGTGGAATAGCTGTACCTTTTTCCAGGGCACTGTCTACTGCAGCATTGCTACGTGCACGCCAGTAATAGCCAAATGTTTGTTCTGGATATTTTTGGATGTATTTGCCAAAAACAGAATCTGCATTTTGCCATTCTCCAGACCTGTAGTGCGCAATACCCCAGTTGAACAAGTCAATATTGGTGGCATCCTTGTTGTTTTCATAGAATCGGCCCAACCATAAAGCCTGGCCTGAATAATCTTTCTTTTCCTGGTACAGGTCAGCTAAGCGTTTGTAATAGGCAAACAAAGCAGCAGAATCTGTCTGCATGGATGCTGCCTTTTCATAATACCTGGTAGCAGAGTCCATTTTATCAGGCATGGAAGCATAGAGCAAACCCATTGTTTCATAATCTTTCACTACAAAATTACTATCAGAAGACAGGTTAAAGTAGCGTTGCATATAGTCCATGGCACTGGCTGTGTCTTTTTGATCCAGTTTGCTGTAGGCAATCAGTTTGTAGAGCCTGGGTTCGGAATTATCTTTTTGTAGTAGTTTCTCTGCTTTCGCAATAGCTGCATCGTGTTGCTTGTTTAAGTACAACAAGTCTGTATGCAGGTATTCATTTTTTGCGTTAGGGTCGCTCTTTGCAACATATTTATTAAAGTTTTCCATCGCTTTGGCCGGATCTGTAACATAGTGATGTATGTACAGTGAATAATAAGCAGGAGCGTATTCTGGATCTGCTGCAAGCGCGTCGTTGAAAAATTTCATGTACATCTCAGTGTTCTTTTGGGTCACAAAGATTTTTCCTAACTCAAGCAGTGCTGGCGCATAATTTTTATCATAAGCTAATGCATTCTGGTATGCTTTGTAAGCTTCTGTTCCGTTATCTAATTTGCGGTAAGCATTTCCTATCAGTGAGAAAATTTCAGGATTTTTCTTATCCCTTTTTGCCGCCTTGTTTAACAGTTCAATGGCATAATTAGCATCACCGGCCTTAGTTTCAATATGAGCTTTGGCTACTGCTGCTAATATAGCTGCATTTTTTTCTTTAGTTTTTTGCAGGGCTGCATCAAAAAGCTGTTTTGCTGCATCTTTATTATTCTGCTCCAGCAATAAATAGCCTTTGGCCACCTGGTAAAAAGGTTCGTCAGCTATTCCAGAAGGGGCTAATGCCAGGCTGTCTTTCAATTTATCAACTTTATCCTGTTGTGTATAAGCTTCTGCAAGTAAATACCATGCAGTTTCATTTGATGGTTCTTTTTGTAAAACATTATGTAAGGTATTGGCAGCGCTGCCATAACGTTCATAGTAAATCTGTTTTTTAGCCTCATCAATACTTTGCGCTTCCGCAAAAGTGAATAATAGAAGGCTAGAGGAAATCATTAATACTTTCTTCATAGTTAAATCGTTAATGGTTTAGATTTCAAAATTCTTCGTCCCGGCAAAATACTTTCATACAGTTAAGGTTGTATTAGGAACGTATTAGAATTTGATTAGAAAGATTGGTTTCATACTCTCTTCATACTCCATCCATGTTTTATCTATGCTTGTGTTGTCCTGATCTAGGTTGACGACACCTGTGGTTAAATCCTCAAAGTCCTCAAAATCCTCAAAGTCATTTTTTGAGGAAATCAGATCAAACAAAATTGATATTATGACCTGTGGCATATGAATAAGGATTATTATTATGTATAAGTGTAATATGTCGGTTTCAAATCCGGCTTATTTATTATGATATTTTAATAAGTGATATGGTGCTCAAGTTTAACGAAAGGGGATTTTTGAAGGGGTGAGGAGATTGAGGACTTTGAGAACTTTGAGGATTTATTGTCCAAAAGTTTGTTTGTAGCGTTGCTAAATATGTATATATGACTGTTAGTGAGGAAATAAAAGTAATTTTATATCACCTTTGCTTAATATATATTCGGTTTAGATGATCTGCAACATTTCCTAATACAAATAGAGTCAGATGGTTAAACCTTTATTTTCTTCTGGGCAGGAAAAAAAAGTTTTTATTAGTCTGCGAAAAGATGCTCAGGAGATCGTCAAATTACTTGAGCCCCGAAGGAGAAGGGAGATAATCCTGAAAGCCATCCTTTTTCCAGTGGCTTATTTTCTTGTCTATTTTGCTGCATTATATTGGGGTAAGAATATTGCTTTTTTCTATACCTGTTATTTCTTACTGGGGTTATTACTGGTATTTGTCTTTCTCAATACGATCCATGATGCAGTGCACTGTACTCTTTTTAAAAATAATCGAAGCAATCAATTGTATGTATATCTATTTGATCTGATGGGTGCTAATAGTTTCATCTGGAAGGTGCGGCATGTCCGTTTTCACCACAATTACCCCAATGTTGAAGGCTGGGATACAGATATTGAACAAAGTAAATTGGCCCGCGTTTTTCCGCATGGACCTTATACGAAAATTCATAAATTTCAGCATATTTATTTACCTTTTTTATATCCGCTTTATCTAGCCAACTGGCTGCTGGTACGAGATTTTAAAGATTTTTTCAGCCGGAAGAGAACGGTGCATAAGCTAGTGCATATTCCCGCAATCGAATATGTAAAGCTTTTTATTTTTAAAGGCATCTTTTTTTGTTACATGATCGTCATTCCCAAATTGGTATTGGATATTTCCTGGGGGCAGGCTATTGTTGCTTTCGGTATTTTGCTGTTTACAGCCAGTATTTTTTCTCTGGCTGTTTTATTGAGTCCGCACGCCAATACGCAAAATGAATTTCTATTGCCTGATGACCACAACCAGCTTCCTTATAATTGGTTCACACATATGTTGGTAACCACTAATGATGTAAGCCATCACAATTGGTTTACCCGGTATTTTATGGGCTGCTTCAATTATCATGTAGTGCACCATCTATTTCCCCATATCAACCATGTATATTATCCAGAGATCACAAAGCTGTTGAAAAAATATACCTGGCAATATCAATTGCCTTATCGTGAGTGTTCATTGATAACATCATTGGTGAATCATTACAAACTTTTAAAACTGAACCGCATGCCTGAAGACATTTTTGAAGAATGCATGTGAGATTCTGTGTCTGAAGATTGCTCATTTGGTATATGACTCAACGAATCCAGCAAGGCGATTACCATTTGTGGCGTATACAAATTATAGCTGGCGAAGGAAGCTTCAGCGCCAATTTTAATTGTGTAAGTATTTTTCTTATTACTTAATATTTTGAACATGTCTTCATCAGTTCTGTCATCACCCATTGCCAGGATAAAATCATAACTGTCATTCAAAACATCCTTTTTCAATGTAGAACCCTTGTCAAACCCACTGAGCCTTACTTCCACAATTTTATTTCCCATTAAAACCTGTACGCCCAGATTGTTTGCATAATCATTCAGTTCTGCAAACAACTCCAAGGAACGTAAACGGCCTTGTTCTACATTGGCATTGCGAAAATGCCATACAATGGAAAACTCTTTGATTTCAATAATAGTATTGGCGCAACGGCGCACATATACTTCCATGATCTCCTTTACCTGTTGTTTCCATTCGTGGTGCTGTGTGATCCGGTTCTTCCAGGATCCGTTTTTCCATTTAATTTTAGCTCCATGTTCGGCAACAATATTTAAAGGAAGTTCACCCAGCCAGCTTTCCAGGGTTGTACTGTCACGCCCGCTGATGATGAAAATATCATTCTGATCATTTTCAGTCAGCCTTTTAAGCAACTCCATCAGATGTATACCTGGCTTTGCTTCTTCGGGCAATGAAGAAAAAGAAACCAGTGTGCCATCATAATCCAATAAGATCAGGCGTTTTTTTGCTTTCCTGAAATTGTCCAGTAATTCCCTTTTTGTCAGTTCGTCTAAAAATTTCACCTGGAATGCCCTTTGTTTTTCTTTGATTACATTGAGTTGGTTCAAAAAATCTGATGCCCATGTTTGTACATCATATTGGGCTATCCTGTTGCGCATTGGTACCAGGCGCGCCTCTTGTTCGAGAACAGGCATTTCGAGCCCCTCCAGAATTTTGTCGGCAACTTCATCCACATCATTAGGATTAATGGTCAGCGCAGTAGCCAATTCGCGTGCAGCCCCGGCCATTTCACTTAATACCAGTACTCCTTTTGTGTCTTTCCTGCTGGCAACAAATTCCTTGGCTACAAGGTTCATTCCATCACGTAAAGGTGTAATCAGTGCCAGGTCGCAAGCAGTATATAAACCCATCATTTCTTCAAAATCCAATGAATTGTATTGATAGATCACAGGTTGCCAATGAATGTTTCCCAGCTTGCTATTTATGTTGCCGATCATTTCATCGAATATCTTTTTACGTTCTGCATACTTGGCAATATTTTCCCTTGATGGAACTATAACCAAAATAAAAACTACTTTTTCCCTGTAATTTGGGTTGCGTTGTAAAAACAATTCATAAGCCCGCAGACGATTAGATACTCCTTTTGTATAGTCTAACCTGTCGACAGAAAAAATAATCTTTTTTCCTGCAAATTTTTCTTTCAATAGCGTTCGGGTGGCTGTTACCTGCTCCTGTTCAAACGCATTATTGAAATGATGGTAATCGATGCTGATGGGGAAAACATCTGCTTTCACCAGCCGGTTTTCATACTGTATCATGTGCATGTCGTGTTCAAGACCAAGGATCATCTGTACACATTGCAGAAAATGAGAAGTGTAATCAATGGTGTGAAATCCAACCAGGTCGGCACCCAGCATGCCATTCAATAAATCTTTCTGCCAATTCTTTGGTAATAAACGTACAATTTCAAAAGATGGGAACGGGATGTGCAGAAAGAATCCAATTGTTATTTCGGGTATGGCTTGGCGAAGCATACGCGCTAAAGGCAGCAGATGATAATCATGAATCCATATTATATCGTTGGGCCTTGCAAATTTTATTAGGGTTTCCGCAAATGCAGCATTGGCTTGCATGTAGGAATTATAATATTCCGGGTTGTAATCTGTATAGGAAGGGAAGTAGTGAAATAAAGGCCAGATTGTGGAGTTTGAAAAACCATTATAGTATTTTTCATAGATATTAGTACTTAAATAAACCGGCAAGTAATTATAACGAGAATGCGGAAGCTTATTGATCGCTTCAGACCAGGTAGCCGGGCTACAACAGGGCATACCCACCCAGAAGGTTTCTGAAAATAGGTTATTACAGGGTACGGAGTTACTGGAAAGGTAATTATTAATGGCTGTAACCAATCCTCCTGCCGAAGGCATAACCAAAAGGTTGTCCCCATCTTTCTGAATTGTCATTGGCAGACGATTGGAAACTATAAAGAGACGTTTTGTATTCATTCTATATGCTTTACTTATTGTATTTGCTAATCCATTTCTTCTGAAGCCCTTCTCAGAAATCTCCGGTGTAATATGTGTTCAGGAAAATAGAGGTATGTTAAAACAAGATTAGATTTTCATTAGAATTTGATTTTTTAGTTAGGAACATTGCGGTCGGTACTTGCAGAAACTGGTGTTTAATTCGTTCTCTTTACAACCAAAACAGGCATTTTTGCCTGATGAACAATTCGCTGTGTATATGGACCGATAAAAAACTGTTTGTTGGTAATATCAATGGATGGTGTCAATAGGATCAAATCGGCTCTTACTTCATCTGCTGTTTTCAAAACTTTCTCAGCTATGTGGTTTCCAAAGCTAAATTGTGTAAAGATTTTTATCGGTTCTTCAGCCATTTTGTCTTTCAATTCGTCCACCAAATAAGCAAGTAAGTGTTCATCGTCCTCATTCTTTAAGGAGGATAAACAAATTAAATGTAAAGACTTGTCAATGCCTTTTGCAGATATGCAACTAATTAGGTCATATCTTTTAAGGGCTCCTGGTAAAGGTTTTAAAGGAAACAATACGTTGTTGAACTGACTGGATTTTTTCTTTGTTGGTATGATCAGAACGGGGCAGGAAGCGTATTTGATAACATTATAAGCATTGGTACCAATGTAATATTCCCTGAAGCCTGATGCTCCATGAGCTCCCATGACGATCAAATCGCAACCCATCTTATCTGCTGTATTTACAATGGACGCACTGGTGGGCCCCCCGATCAGAACTACTTTTGGTAATTTGCCAATCCTGGATTGGGCTGCATCCGCGAGGGCGCTGAGGATTTCTTCAAAATTGTCGGCAGTTTTATTGCCTGGAGTTAAATTTGAAACATCAGTATCAAAAGTATCGTCATGAACATGTATAATAGTGACAGAAGCATGGTTTTTTACAGCAATGGAGATTGCTGATTCATATGCATTTAAAGAGCTTTCGCTAAAATCTATGGGTATTAATATGTGGCTTATTTTATTAGTATCCAATTGTATTATGGTTCTTTTTTAAGGATTGCCTGATTGTTAACTTTCTATTTGTTTCAGAAGACCTGTTTTTCTTATTCACCGTGTCAAAAGAGTTTTGAAGTATCAGGTTAACCGACTGTAGTGAATCGTTTTGTAATAAAAGCGCCCTGTTCTTTTCTTTAAAAGAATTATTCTGATTGACGAGATATCCATTGGCTACGATCAATGCTATGATAAAAGCAATCAATCCAAAATATAATCCCTTGGTATTCTTCATGTCAAAAATTTATTAAAGAATGCCACGACCTTATAAAAAGCCGTGGCATATCTTACTTCCTGAAAGTTAATGAACTAAAAACCTTACTTAAACAACTTGGTTGCAATATGCAACGGCAATGTTAAAATGGTATAAATACTGGATTAGAAAAGCATTAGAAATAGCTCTGTTTACCGGAATTGAATGAAATGGTGAACTTTGTTCCAACGCCAGGGGTAGATTGTACCGAAATTTCGCCTTTGTGCAATTTAATGATCCTGTTGGTTAAGGATAGGCCTAAACCAAATCCTTCTGTGGTACGAGCTTCGTCAACTCTATAAAATGGCTCGAAAATGCTGTTCAGTTCTGTTGCAGGAATCCCCTTTCCCTTGTCTTCAATAGTAATGAATATTTTGTCGTTGCTTACAGCCAAGTGCACATTGGCTTCGTGGGTTTTAGAATACTTGCAGGCATTGATCACTATGTTTTTGATGGCCGTTACCAAAAGTTCTTCATTACCAAAAACGATTAAACTTTCTTCATCTTCAGGCAATTCGCCAAAGGAAAGTAAAACACTGTACCCGCTGTTTAACCTGGTCACTTCAGACGGCAGGCGAAGCAAAATTTCGTCGATACGTAATTTGTTGATTTCAATACCGCCTGGGCTTCCTGAGGCTTTTGCAAATTCCAGCAAGGTTTGGGTCAATTTGCTCATATGCCGCACATCCTGGTAAATTGAGTCCATCACTTTGCGATACTCCTCAGCAGTACGTTCTCTTTGCAACGACACTTCCAATTGGCTGGAAACGGATGTGAGAGGGGTAGAAATTTCATGGGAAGCATTGGCAATAAATCTTTGCTGCATCTGGAAGCTTTCCTGGAGACGGTTTAGTAGTTGATTCAAGGTTTTGGACAAGTGATTCCATTCATCAGGACTATGTCCCGTAGCAATGCGCCTGGTTAAATTATGCGCTGAGATTTCATTAACCTCATCTGCAATCTTTTTGACGGGCTGGAGTAGCTTTTTCGAAAAGATCAAACCACTGATAAAGGCTATTATATTCCCACCAATAAAGCTCAAAATCAGGAAGTAAGATAGCTGTCTCAGAATCTTTTTTCCATCCTCATCATATCCTGCAGCTACAATGACAATCCGGTTATTTCTGTTTGTGGAATGGTAAGCAATCACATCTTTGTTCCCTACAGTAAAAAAAACACTTTTTTGCACTCTGGCATCATTCAAATTTTGAGGTTGAACATGAATCGTGTCATCGGGATGGTCACTAAAAGAATAAATTTTGGTATTTAGATAATCATATGCCTGAACAGTTTTGTGCTTGAAAGACATGGCTGTAGAAGAGTCGATCTTCTGGATCAACTCAGGGTTGAATATGGCAGACTGACTGAGCAGCCGCCCTGTTGTAATGGCACGGTTTGTCAGGCGTGTTTTTGCATTTTTAACCCGGTTGTTATAGGTAAAATAATAAACAGCGCCGCATACCAATCCCAGGATAATGAAAGCAATGGCAGTAAATAAAAGCGTGATTCGTATTCTTACGGGCATTAGTTTTCCTTGTCTTTTAAAATATAACCCATACCCACCTGCGTTTGAATTAATTTTTGCGGAAAGTTCTTATCTACTTTATTTCTGACATAATTGATATAAACATCAATAACATTGGTGTTGGTGTCAAAATCTATATCCCAAACATTAATCGCTATATCCGCCCTGGAAACTACCTTGTTTTTATTACGCAACAGGTATTCCAATAATTGAAATTCTTTAGCTGTTAAATTAATTTTCTTGTCGTCTCTTTTCACTTCTTTACTGTCCAAATTCATCTCCAGGTCTGCTGCTTTCAGGATATTGCCAATGGGAATGTTCTGATCCATGGTCCTTTTGAGCAACACTCTGATTTTCAAAAGCAATTCTTTAAATTCAAATGGCTTTACAAGGTAATCATCAGCTCCGGCATCATAACCTTCAATTTTATCATTCAGCGCATTTAATGCAGTGAGCATAATAATGGGAATACTACTGTCATGTCTACGAATGGCTTTGCATAATTCGTATCCATTCATTCCGGGCAAATTGATATCCAGTATGACTAAATTGAACTGATGAGTTGTGAACAGCTTATAGCCTATGACCCCATCATAGGCAACTTCAACATAATACCCATTCTCAATCAATCCAAGTTTAAGTGTATCGGCAATTTTATGTTCGTCTTCAACAATTAGTATTTTTCGTTCTTCTGCAGACAAGGCATCATATTTTACAGCAATTTACGTTCTATGTACATATATTGGAAATGAAGTGTGTAAGGAAAGGTTTTTCTAATCGTTTTTTAATTTTTGTTGCTGTCTTGTTTATTGCTGTCTTGCATTTTCAATAAAGGCCCTTTCTACCTGCCTTTTATTTTCTATGGTGCTGTAAAAGTCCTGAATATATTTTGCCATCTGATCCCGTTCGCTTTTCCTGATCAATTCAAAACCGGAAACCAGGGTTAAAATTTGTTCTTTTTTGTTTCTGAAAACATCTAATGCTTCCTGCAGTTCAGTCATTGTGCGTGGAAACCCCCTGTATAATCTATCGGTAACTTTCTCTATACCCAGGTCTGGGTGGGGTATAGCATATTGGGCATTGACCAAACCTGTAAAATCAAAATCGTAAGGTACTGCAATTGGCTGTGAGAGCGAATCAGCCTTAGAACGCATCAGTTTGATATTGTGGTAATTGGGAACCGACCAGTCAGTATTGCCAATCATATACTGAAATATTGCCACTGTTGTCATTTGCTTACGATTCGTTTGCTCAGTAAGATATGTCCGGCCTTCAACTTCTACGCAATTGTTGCGTTCTGCCATATCATCTACGTCTTCCATCAGAAAGGCATATTGCGTGTAAGGTTTCATTTTGTTCCTGGTATCCTTATAGGTAACTTTTGCCAGCCTGACTCTAAAGCTCATGTCTGTTATCTGGTTGTACATTTTGTAAATGAGGTATTCTGTCAGCAATAACTTTTCCTCATTGGCAGAAGAACCACATCCGCAAGTGAGCTTCATTTTTTTTAGCGGGCTCAGTTGGGGCGAATTAGGATTATTAAAATTGACCATCAAACCAGGCATGCGGCAGTTTTGACGGCGGAATTCGCCACGGGCATACAGGCGGAAGTTCTCGGTTACCGGATCGCTGCCCGGTAAATACATGGTAACTGATCCATCCTGGTATATTCCTTTTTTCCGCTCGGAAAGCATTTTCCTAAAATCCGTGGTAATGGTCATTTCTAATGGCCTGTCATCAAGGAAGAACTGTAAGCGATCTATGGTTGTGGTCTGGTTGGCAAAGGATGCAGATTGTCCTGTGGTTTGAAGTGTGTTCAGAACAAAAACCAACAGGATAACCCATTGGGCTTTCTTCATTGTGTATTTATTTGGTTGTACTGATGGGGTTTAGGGCAATAGTAAGGTACGAAGAATACACAAAGAAGATTTTTGGAAATTCCAGGTTTTAAGAGTAAATTTTACGAAACGCCTTTAAAATATTTTGAATTATTTCACTATTTCCTCAATCACTTTTCCAACATTTCCACTGGGCATCTGAATTCTTAACAAGGCAGAAATGGTAGGAGCGATGTCTGTCATATAAATTTCCCTGTTGGATTTTCCCTGTTTGATACCCCAGCCATACCATACCAATGGTATATGGGCATCATACGGGTTCCAAACACCATGCGTAGTTCCTGTTGGCGAGTAACCATCGATCCATTGTGGTTGTAAAATCATCTGAATGTCGCCGCAACGGTTTGGAAAATAACCATTTGCCACCATTTCCTTAATTTTTGTGTTAAGGGTTGTTTGGGATAGATCGTTCATGTCGAATGCCCTGGCCACCCCTGGTAGTTTGGTTACATATTGAATGATCCGTTTTTTAACTTCCATTTCATTTAACCCAGCAGAATCTAATAACTCATAGTTAAGATAAAACTGGTAATTATGCATTTCAGATACGATACCTGTTTTACCAAATTGTTGCTCCAGGGAGGCATTCAGCGAATCAATAACTTTTGGGGAAAATGAGCCGGCGGGTATCCTGTTTTCTGTTAAAAACTGGGGTACATGGGCTGCGCCATGGTCGGCTGATAAGAATACGAGGTATTCATTTTTACCCACTTTGCTATCCAAAAAATCAAAAAGATCGCCTAACTGTTTATCCAGCCGCAAATAGATGTCTTCAGCTTCCACAGAATTAGGTCCGAAGTTGTGGCCAACATAGTCAGGGCTTGAAAAACTTACGGCCAGGAAGTCAGTTATGTTGTCAGTGCCTAATCTTTCAGCCGTTACAGCAGCTTTTACGAACTCTACGGTAAGGGCATTACCATAAGGCGTTACGGGCAGCAAGCTATAATTTTTGCCAACATATTGTTTAAGCGTATGAGGAAAGCTGGTGCTGCCAAATAGTTTGTTTTCAAAAGTTTTTTCGTCCTGACTGCTCTGCACATAGGTTCCAAGAGGATACATAGGCGTCCAATCCTGCACGTAATATTTATCTACCAGTTTTCGTGCATTGAAGTCTGTTACCCATTTGGGTAATTCCTGCATATAGTAGGTAGAGGTGATCCAATCGCCTGTTTTAGAATCATACCAGTATGCGCTATTGGCAGAATGACCGGCAGGTAAAATACTTCCCCGGTCTTTTAAAGCAATGCCAATGACTTTACTCCTGAAATTGGTAGCTAACCGCAGTTCATCACAAACAGAAGTGGTAAACATATTTACGGGACTCATCAATCCGGCTTCGGTAGTGCTTCCAACAGTTTTCACCGTTTTGTCTTCAGCGCAGTATACACCGCGATTCAGGTTTTTGTCAAACCAAAAATTGCCGGTGATACCATGAATGGCTGGTACAGAACCGGTATAAATACTGGCATGCCCGCAGCCGGTGACTGTAGGTGTATAAGGAATGAGTGTGTTTTCGCAGCTAAAACCGTTTTGAAGCATTCTTTTAAAGCCACCAGTGCTGGTATAACGGTCATAATAACGGTACAGATAGTCCCAGCGCATCTGGTCTACTACAATGCCTACTACCAATTTTGGCCTTTCCAATGTTTGTGCCCCAGCTATATAAGTGCTAACAAGCGCAAAAAGAAAAAAGAAGATCCTTTGCATCTGATTAGAAATTTGAGCCGCGAAGTTAAATGGTTTGGTTACTCTTCCAACTTAAACCTGACCATTGCATTCTTTTGCTCTGTGGAGGTAATGCGTACCTGGTAACGCTTGTCGCCATCCTGAACGATCATCAGTGATGTGTTAGGTGGAAAACGTCCCATGTTTTCTGCTACCATTACCAGAACGTGTTCATCGTTGTTTTCATCCAATTTCAGGTTTATGGTAATCGGTGCTGCAGAGAGCCTTTTGTTGGCAAGCAGGAGTTTATTATCCATATAAATGGAAATCGTATCATCATCAATCTCGCCATTGTCGTAAATGCGAATGACAATATCCCTTTGTTTTACGATTATAGTTTGTGTCAATTCGTTCTGACGCGACCTGGTAACTGAAGGTATCTTCAGTGTTGGCTTGAGTGCTTCTGTTTTTTCTGGTTCCTGTCTGGCTACAGGGGGGGAGATCTTTCTTGTTGTATCTGGCTTTGGCTTTGTGGCCACATCTTTTTTTACAGGTGGTTTCTTAACCGGTGCTTTTGTAATGGGTTTAGTTGTAGCAGGTTTTTGAACCGGAGGTTTAGTGGTAGCTATATCCGGTTTTTTAACAGAAGGATGGTTGCGTAGGAAAGGTTCAACATAAAAGTCAGAAGTGATTACTTTCCTTAAATATACTTTACCGTTTCCGCAGCTTTGACCTTTTGTAATTCCATACCGTTTATCCGAGTGTTCGTATTTACTAGTATACGTACCTTCTAAGAACTCTTCATTGCCGGATTTGGTATAGTTCAGGAAGAGCTTCATGATACAGGCTACAGATCCACTCGACATTCTTAATTCTACAGTTTTAATTTCCTGGATCAAAGCCGTTTGGGAAGTCTTGTTAAAATAGCCGGTCATTGTGGCTTTACCATAAAAAACCGTGGTGAGGTAGGAATAAGATACTCCTGAAATGCTCTTCTGGGCGTTTTGTTTAATCTGGATCTCAAACTTGTACTGGTCGTTCAGGTCAGTAAAAAAGTAACCCCGCCAAATGCCGGTAATGTCCTGTGCGGCTGACGAATAAGAGGAGCAAACCAGTATTATTACACAAAATAAAAGGGATTGAAACGTCCTAATCTTCATTACGGGGTGAAATTAAATATTCCTGTATTTATCGAATTTCCGGACTATGGCAAGAGTTTGTTAATTTTGCCGCTCTTTTAAGCCACAATAAAATTATGATGAATATTACATTTCCGGACGGGGCTGTGCGGCAGTATGAAAAAGGCGTCTCTGCGCTGGATATTGCCAAGTCCATTTCGGAAGGTTTAGCACGGAAGATAATAGCCGCTGAAGTAAATGGCGAGGTGTGGGATGCTACCCGACCTATAGAAAACGACGCCACTTTGAAGTTATTGACCTGGGATGATAAGGGAGGAAAAAGTACTTTCTGGCATTCTTCTGCCCACCTGATGGCAGAAGCTATCGAATCTATGTTTCCTGGTGTAAAGTTTTGGGTAGGACCTGCTGTTGAAAATGGGTTTTATTATGATATAGACCTTGGTGACAGGCATATATCAGAAGAAGATCTGCGCAAGCTGGAGGTGAAAATGGCTGAATTGGCTAAGCAAAACAATGCTTATATCAGAAAGGCCATACCTAAGGCTGAAGCAGTTCAATACTTCGCTGAAAAAGGAGATGAATACAAACTGGACCTGCTGCAGGGACTGAATGACGGAGAAATTACCTTTTATACACAAGGTGCTTTCACCGACCTGTGCCGCGGTCCACATATACCTCATACAGGTTTCATCAAAGCCATCAAGCTTACCAATATTGCTGGTGCCTATTGGAAAGGTGATGAAAAAAATAAGCAACTGATCCGCATTTACGGGGTTACATTTCCCTCTCAAAAGCAGTTGGATGAATACCTGCAAATGCTGGAAGAGGCGAAAAAACGTGATCATAGAAAATTAGGAAAAGAGCTGGGCATTTTTACATTTGATGATGACGTTGGCCCAGGTTTGCCTTTATGGTTGCCCAACGGTACTGTAATTATCGAGGAGCTGGAGAGGCTGGCAAAAGAAACAGAGGAAGCTGCAGGGTATAAGCGTGTTGTGACGCCACATATTGCCAAAGAAAGTATGTACCTGACCAGTGGTCACTTGCCGTATTATCAGGATAGTATGTACCCGCCCATGGAACTGGAAGGAGTGAAATACTATCTGAAAGCAATGAACTGTCCCCACCACCACAAGATATTTTCAGCCGAACCAAAAAGCTACAAAGATCTGCCATTGCGTTTGGCGGAATATGGCACCTGCTACCGGTATGAACAAAGTGGTGAATTGTTTGGCTTGATGAGGGTTCGTTGCCTGCACATGAACGATGCGCACATTTACTGTACGAAAGACCAGTTCTTCCAGGAGTTCAAAGCGGTTAACGATATGTACCTGAAATACTTCAAGATCTTTGGTATCGATAAGTATGTGATGCGTTTATCGCTACATGAGCCTTCCAAACTGGGGCAGAAATACATTGACGAACCCGAGCTGTGGATAGAAACAGAAGAAATGGTGCGCCAGGTGTTAAAAGAAACAGGTACTCCTTATGTGGAAGTGCCGGATGAAGGTGCATTTTATGGACCAAAGATCGATGTGCAGATATGGAGTGCCATAGGCCGTGAGTTTACTTTGGCTACCAACCAGGTAGATTTTGCACAAGGCCGTCGTTTCAAGCTAGAATTTACCAATCAGAATAATGAATCAGAAACACCTCTGATCATCCACCGTGCACCATTAGGTACGCATGAGCGTTTTATCGGGTTCCTGCTAGAACATTATGCTGGTAAATTCCCAGCCTGGCTGGCCCCGCTGCAAGTGAAGATCCTGCCTATCAGCGATAAGTTCATGGATTACGCAAAAACCATACTGGCCAAATTGAAACAGTCTGGCATTCGTGCCGAAGTAGATGACCGTAATGAGAAGATAGGGAAGAAAATCCGGGATACCGAACTAATGAAGGTGCCTTATATGTTGGTAATTGGTGAAAAAGAAATGAATGAAAGTAAAGTAGCCATCCGCAGGCAAGGTAAGGGAGATTTAGGCACAAAAGATGCTGATGAATTTATCCGTGAAATTTCAGCAGAATTAACGGAAAGAAGGGAAGGATAGATCGGGTTACTGATTCTGAATGGGCATTCATTAAAATTAAGTGAAATAATTATATTGCTTAAATTAATGGGAATTGTTAAAGTAGCCCTTATATTTACAGTAATTAAATTATTTTGCTAAATCAAATCCGGCATAAACTTTAAAGTAAAAACAATTTGACTCACTGGCCAACTGATTGCCGGCTGCTGGCTGTGAAGCTTAATTTATGGCATTACCACATAGAGGATTAAACAGGGGCAAGTTTATTCCCCGTAAAGAAGCGGAACACCGTATTAACCATCATATCCGAGTGCCTCAGGTACGCCTGGTAGGCGATAATGTTACTGTTGGTATTTATCCTACACAGGAGGCATTGAAAATTGCCCAGGACCAGGCTCTTGATCTGGTAGAAATTTCTCCGCAGGCCGATCCGCCTGTTTGTAAAATAGTTGATTATAATAAATTCCTTTACGATAAGAAGAAGAAAGAAAAGGAAATGAAGGCAAAAGCGAAAACTACCGAAATGAAGGAGATTCGCTTTACCCCTAATACCGATGATCACGATTTTGACTTTAAATCAAAACATGCCGAAAACTTCCTGAAAGAAGGAAATAAAGTAAAGGCTTATGTGCAGTTTAAAGGTCGTGCTATTCAATTTAAAGACAGGGGTGAGCTGCTGCTGTTGAAGTTTGCAGAACGTCTGGGAGAATATGGCCAACTGGAAAGCATGCCCAAACTGGAGGGTAAACGTATGCTGGCTATTTTTACGCCAAAGACGGCCAAGAAAAAAGCTTAATCGCAAACAGAATACAAATTATATTGCCGCAGCCTTCAAGCTGCGGCATTTTTATGACCAATCTTGTAACATTGACTACTCTGTTTACAAATATAAAGTTGCTGGCTAATGTCCGAAGTGAGATAAAGTTATTGCGGGGCAAAGAGTTACAGCAACTTCCCTGTATTCATAATGCTTTTTTGGTTATTGAAGATGATACGATTGCAGATTATGGTGCCATGGCACAAATTCCTGCTTCCTATTTAAAAATATCCAATTCAATTGACGCCAGCAGAAGAATAGTGATGCCTTCCTGGTGCGACAGTCATACCCATCTTGTTTTTGCCGGCAGCCGTGAAGGGGAGTTCATTGACAAAATCAAAGGGTATTCTTATGCCGAGATTGCTGCAAAAGGCGGCGGTATTCTCAATTCAGCTAAATTATTAAATGAAACATCTGAAGATGAATTATTCCGGCAATCTTATAATCGGCTGCAGGAAGTTATCCAACTAGGTACAGGCGCCATAGAGATCAAAAGTGGTTATGGTCTAAATGTAGAAGGTGAGTTGAAAATGCTGCGTGTCATTCAAAGGTTAAAAAATGCTACTAAACTTCCGGTTAAATCAACATTCTTAGGGGCGCACGCGCTACCGGCAGCCTTTATAGATAACCGTGAGGGCTATCTGCAAATGATCATTGATGAAATGCTGCCAATAATAGGAAATGAAAAATTAGCCGACTTTATTGATGTGTTTTGCGAGGAGGGATTTTTTTCGCCCGAAGAAACTGAGCGGATTTGCAAAGCAGGCTTACAATATGGCCTGAAACCTAAAATCCATGCTAACCAATTGAGCGCTTCCGGTGGCGTGCAAATGGGTGTACAACTGAATGCCGTATCCGTTGACCATTTAGAAAACATGGATGAGGAAGCCATTTCTGCCCTTGCGCATTCATCTACTATAGGAACTTTGTTGCCGTCTGCTGCTTTCTTTTTGCGCATGCCTTACCAGCCCGCCCGGAAGCTGATAGATGCCAACTGTGCTATCGCCTTAGCTTCTGATTTCAACCCTGGCTCTTCCCCGTCAGGCAATATGAATTTTGTGGTGGCATTGAGTTGCATTCAAATGAGGCTGCTGCCTGAAGAGGCTATCAATGCTGCAACCGTCAATGGTGCATTTGCTATGGAACTGCAACACCTAACAGGCAGTATCACGAAAGGAAAACTGGCCAATCTGATCATGACCAAAGAAGTGCCTTCACTTCATTATTTGCCTTATTATTTCGGCCATAATCTCATTGAAAAAGTGATGTTGGCAGGAGAAGTGGTTTCAAAATTTCAAGACTGATACACTATTTTATCGATCCGCTTTTCCAGCAGCTTATCTTCCTCTATCTTCTTTAAATAAAATTCTTCATAATAAGCTTTGATAATAGCAGTAATGGGTACAGTCAGAAAAGCACCCCAAAGGCCAAAAACACTTCCCAGGATCAACAACATGATCAGAGTAGATACAGGGTGTAAGCGCATAGTGGTAGAACGGATCCTCGGCAGAATGATGTCACCCATTATTTCGCTCAGTACCATAAAGAAAATCAATACCCAAAGAGCTGTGAGGGGATGAACTGATAAAGCAACCAGTACAGGAGGGATGGTCATGATGTAAAAGCCAATATTGGGTATCAACTGTGCAAACAAGGCTACTGCTCCCCACACCCATGCACCGGGAACATGTAATAGGGATAAGAAAATAGTAGTACAAACTGCTTGAATACTACCTCCTATCAGGTTCGACTTGATCCATCCTTGCAACATAATGGAGGTATGTAGCAATGCATTCTGTGCTTTTTCTCTTCTCTCAACTGAAAAAAAGGAAAAATAAGTTTTTAAAAGTGGTCTGGGATGCACTACCGAGAAAATAATGATCCAGACAAAGATGATCATAAGAAACAGGAAACTCAATAAGGATAAAGAGTAAGTACTGATGCTCCTTATTGTTTGCGGCATAGATGGCAACCAGGTGGAAAGATCATTTGTAGTCTCTTTGATCTTTTTGCTGATATCCGGGTATTCCTCAAACCAGGATGCAATATTGGAACTCAAGTTGTTGATATAAGCAGGGAGGTCCAATATCAGTTGCTCTAACTGGTAATATATTTTAGGCAGGGTTAGCCAGCATAAGAGGGCAATCACCAAAAAAATAATACCAAACACAAACACGCTTGCCCAGAGTCTCCTGATCCCTTTTTGCTCCAGGTAGCTCACAGGTGCATTTATGATCAAGGCCAACACCATAGCCAAAATCAGGATCAGCAACACACTGGCTGCTTTGTATAAGATCCAAAGCAGTACTGTAATTGCAGCCATAACTGCAATTACTTTTACGAGTAACTTAAATAAACTTCTATAATGGCTATTGTCCACTATATAAAACTTAATCTTCTTTACCTAAAAGCTTTTTCAAGAACCCTTTCTTCTTCTCTTCTTGATGACTCGCTTCGCCTATTTTGGGATCACGGGTGCGCGTTTCTTTT
>CBKWHA010000040.1:0-28332 GCA_966674115.1 uncultured Chitinophagaceae bacterium | reverse complement strand
GGTTTAAGACCGAAATAGGCCGCTGTGGTAGAGTCCAGGGAAATGCCACCGGAGCCGGTATCCAGTATAAAGTTGAGCGAGTCCGGAAAGGGTGCAAACTGGGCCTTTAACAAGATGACGCCTCCGGTAAGCTGGTTAAAGGGTACTCGTGCAAGTCGGCGGGACGGTTCAATAAACTCTTCCTGACTAAAACTTTGAAAAAAAGCCATCAGGCAGAAAATATATATGACAAGTTTTTTCATGGTAAGGGTATTAAAGTTATTCTAAACTCATCAAGTTAAAAAGCCATTCGTCCCTTTTGTTCATTCTGCGCGTAAATTTGCAAGCTATGTCACTTTCTGAACTGTTTCATAAAGCTTTAGGCCTTGAAGACCTGTCGATAGAAGAAGGAATGCACCTGTTTGAGCAAGCACCCCTGACCGAACTGATATATGTGGCTGATGAGCTGCGTAAAAAGCAGGTGCCGCATGGAAAGGTTACCTGGCAGATAGACCGCAATGTGAACACTACCAATGTGTGCATTGCCAACTGCAAATTTTGCAACTTTTACCGTATTCCAGGCCATGCCGAGGCTTACATCACCGATATGCCTACCTACCGGAAGAAGATTCAGGAAACTATCAAATATGGTGGGGATCAGTTGCTGTTGCAGGGTGGCCACCATCCGGAACTGGGATTGGATTTTTATACAAATACCTTCCGCAAGATAAAGCAAGAGTTCCCAACTATTAAGCTCCACGCTCTAGGGCCTCCTGAAGTGGCACACATTTGCAAGCTGGAAAAGATGAGCCACCGCGATGTATTGATAGCGTTGAGAGAGGCTGGCCTTGATTCATTGCCCGGTGCTGGTGCCGAGATACTGGTTGACCGTGTACGCCGTCTCATCTCCAAAGGAAAGTGCGGTGCCGACGAATGGCTGGCGATCACGCATGAAGCCCACAAGCTGCACATTACTACTTCTGCCACCATGATGTTTGGGCACGTAGAAACTGTAAGGGAGCGTTTTGAACACCTGGTAAAGATCCGCGAGGTGCAGGCCAAAAAACCAGCGGATGCTAAAGGCTTCCTGGCCTTTATTCCCTGGACCTTCCAGGATGTTGATACCCTGCTTACCCGCATTCGTGGTGTGCACAACCTGACTACTCCTGACGAGTATCTGCGCATGATCGCTATTAGCCGCATCATGCTGCCTAATATAAAGAACATCCAGGCTTCCTGGCTGACTGTGGGTAAACAAACCGCCCAGCTTTGTTTGCATGCCGGCGCCAATGATTTTGGTTCTATCATGATCGAAGAAAACGTGGTGAGTGCTGCCGGTGCGCCACACAGGTTTACGTCCAAAACCATCCAGACAGCCATTCGTGAGGCCGGCTTTGAGCCGCAATTGCGCAACCAACAATATGAATGGCGTGAATTGCCAGAAGAAATAGAAGAGCAGGTTGTGAATTATTAATAATAATGAATCTGCGATACAGAAAGCCGTGCAATATGCATGGCTTTTTCGTTAGTTTTATTTTTGTCTATTATCTTAGTATGCTCATTCAACCAAAATTTCGCTTATGACAAGCAGATACGACACTTTATACAAGAGAATTATTGCAGCTCTTATCGATTGTTTGATTTTTCTTCCTTTCAGTTTTATTGATTACCTGATTGAGGATACAACCAGCAAAAGCTTGTTCCTTACCTGGACAATTCTTTATACGTTTATCTGGACAACTTATGTAGTAGTAGGGCATGGAAAATATGGTCATACCATTGGCAAGAAGCTCATGAAGATACAAGTGCTGGATAAAAATGAACAAATGCCCATTGGCTATGGACGGGCTTTTATCAGGGAGTCTGTTTGTTTTTTTGCAGCGGTCATAGGTATTATTTATTTTATCATAGCCACTTATTCAAACCCTGTTATAAATGAAAGCTTGCGCGAAACCTATTTTGAAAATTTCGTCAGCCGGATAACTTCAATTTGGTTCATTCTGGAATTAATAACCGCGCTCACCAACAATAAACGAAGGGCTTTACACGACTTCCTTGCCGGATCTGTAGTAGTGGATATTCTTGCATTAAAAAGAGAAGAATTGGATCAAAGGCAGGAAAATATTTTCCAGGCAACTTGAATCCTATCCATTTTGCAATCCTCGTAGCTAGTGTTGCTTCAACAAATAACTTTCCAAAGCATCAACTGCCTGGTCTTTTAAAGCTGGATCGATCACATCCTGGTCATGCCATTCATCATGCTCCCTCTTAAAAGAAAAAGTCGGCAGACCTTCTTCTTGAGGTTCCGGAAGAAATATATATTTCTCGTGGTCGAAATAGACATGATAGGACGCATTTTTATTGTTGACGTTGATGTTGGTAATAAATAAGGATTCCATAATTGCCTTTTCAGCCATTTATAAAAAAATGATGCCTTAAGCAATAATGTTGCTACCAATATTTTATGAGAGGTGGAACTCCTGTTAGATTTCAACGTAAATGCCGTCTTCTCTTACCTCTACTGGCCAGTGTTTGAGGTAATAACCTTCACCGCTTACATTGCGGCCATTCTTCATGCAGAATTTGTAGCGGTGCAAGGGGCAAACTACATTGCCCAAAGGATCTATATATCCGCTTATGAAGTAGCCACTGGCATGCGGGCATTTATGGGCAAAGGCAAACAAGTTGTCATTGAACCTGGCCACACATATCTTTTTGCCGCCGGCAGACACCTCTGCGATATTGTTGGCAGCAAAAGGAATTTCATGAATATAATCAGCGATCTTGATCCAACGCAGTTTGTTGAACATGAGAGAAGTTAGTAGAAAAACTCAGTTTTATATGGATACCGCACCCTGTACAACTCTCTTACTCTTTCAAGGATGGTTTTGCGTAGTGCATCAATATTGGTTTTTTCCAAAGCCGAAATAAAGATGGCATTACCCCCTGTTTGCTGTTGCCATCTTTCTTCCAGGTCTTTTAGGATTTCTTCTTTAGTGCCTTCCTCCAGCCATTCATCAAAAGTATGCTTTACATACAGGTCCATCTTATTGAACACCATGAGAATGGGCTTATCAAAACATTTCAGTTCCTGAAGTGTTTTGTTGACTACACCTATCTGGTCCTCATAATTGGGGTGTGAAATATCTACCACGTGCAGCAGGATATCAGCTTCCCTTACCTCATCCAGGGTGCTTTTAAAGCTTTCTACCAGGTGGTGAGGCAGTTTGCGGATAAAACCAACGGTGTCACTTAACAAGAAAGGAGTGGTTTCAAATACTATTTTCCGGGTGGTCGTGTCGAGTGTAGCGAAAAGCTTGTTTTCTGCCAGTACATCACTCTTACTGAGCAGGTTCATCAGGGTAGATTTGCCCACATTTGTATAGCCCACCAGAGATACCCGGATAAACTCACCCCTTTCTTTCCTTTGAGTAAACGATTGTTTATCTATTTCTGCCAGCCTTTTGCGCAGCAGCGAGATCTTGTCGCGTACAATACGGCGGTCGGTTTCAATTTCTGTTTCACCCGGACCCCTGGTGCCGATACCGCCACCGAGACGCTCCAGGTGTTTCCACATACCGCGCAGTCTTGGTAATATATACTGGTATTGTGCCAGTTCTACCTGGGCTTTGGCCTGCGCCGTTTTGGCCCGACGAGCGAATATATCCAGTATCAGGTCTGATCGGTCTATGGTTTTTATATCTGTTATTTTCTCAATGTTGGATATCTGTGAACCATTCAGCTCGTCATCAAAGATCAGAACATCAACCTTATGTGTTTTGATGTAGTTGGCAATTTCTTCCAGTTTCCCTTTTCCTACAAAGGTCTTACTATCCGGATGCGCCAGCTTTTGATAAAAGCGCTTAACAGCCACAGCACCGGCTGTCTCTGCCAGAAAGGCCAATTCATCTAAATATTCATGAACCTCGTGCTCTTTTTGCTCTTTTTGAATAACGCCAACCAATACAGCCCGTTCTTTATGCGCGATTCTTTTAGTTTTATCCAGCATATATCCGCAGATTAGCGAAAAGTGAAAATTACATATTATAATCCGCTCAGCATCAATCCTATTGTCAGCGGTTTGACGTCTGGGCCCACACCTTCTTTAAAAAGGGCTGTAAGAGCGTAAGCACCAAATACGCTCAGGTTGCCATAGCCAACACGTCCTGTTACGGATACGCGGTTGTTGTTAAAGAAGCGTTTTGTATTTTCTTTTACAATATAATCGTTCAGCGTATTCCCGTCCTTATTTTGCAATTCCTTACCCTTTGTATGGGCATTAACCAATATGCCTACTTTAGCACCAACGGCCATCTTGAAGCTTTTCTTGTTGTTGTCAGGATTGGAACTATAGCGCAATTCCACAGGAGCTTCCAGGAAAGTAGTTGCGATCTTGTATTTCTTGAAATGGTCAATATCGGCGGCATTTCTAAAAGGTAAGGTAGAGGTAGTAGCTTTAATATCTACAATGGTCTTTTCGAAAAATACATTTTCTGTGCTGACGCCCCCTCCAATTGCTGCACTGAAGTGCGGATTGCTCTTAAACGGGAAATCAAGCATAAAGTATGCATTGAAGGCTCTGTGAAAACCACTGGTGTTGATCGTATCAGGCTTGCCATTCCAG
Organism: uncultured Chitinophagaceae bacterium; assembly: GCA_966674115.1. Taxonomy (GTDB): domain Bacteria; phylum Bacteroidota; class Bacteroidia; order Chitinophagales; family Chitinophagaceae; genus Flavisolibacter. The sequence goes on along the minus strand of CBKWHA010000040.1, from coordinate 23,729 downwards.
GTAGTATAGCCAAGTTGCAATATTAGATGGTCGTTAGATCGAGGCAGGGCGACCGTAGGTTTAGGACGGGCTGTGGTATCGTTTTGAGCAAAAACATGTAAAGCTGCCAGTAAAATGAATCCTGTAAAAACTATTCTTCTCATATCAAAAATTAATTCAGCAAAAGTATTGGGTTAAGACGAATGTTTTTATCAACAATTATTAGTAGCAACAATTTCCTTCCTCGTCGCAACTTTTTTGGAGTGGTGATCCAAGCCCGAAAGTTGTTCCTAAATTGCCATGATGAAAACAACTTATAAGAAGTGGGTAGTGGTGTTGCTGCACGTAGCTGTCTGGGCACTGTTGTTTTCTTTGCCTTTTTTGCTGCGGTCTTACGAAGGGCGCCGTCCACCTCCAAAGGGTGGTGAGCCGGCCCATCTTTTGCTTCATTATTTTATTCATAACCTGTTCTGGATCGGTTTTTTTTACCTGAATGCCCTGGTGCTTATTCCAAGACTGGTTTACAAAAGGAAGTTCTGGTCTTATGGCCTTGCATTATTTTCCATATATGGCCTCTGGCTGATATTGGGCTGGCTTATCTTTTATTTGATGAAAGATCCGGTTTACTTTAGCTGGCGATCGCATATTTTATTTACGTTTTTTATTTTTCTCTTCTTTTTTGCCTGCAGTTCGGCCTATCGCACTTTTAGTGATAAAATCATTTCGGATCAATTGGCGCAGGAAAAAGAAAATGAGAACCTGAAAACCGAGCTTTCGCTTTTGCGCTCGCAGGTGAGCCCACATTTTATGTTCAATGTTCTGAATAATATGGTGGCCCTGGCCCGTAAGAAGTCTGACCTGCTGGAGCCTTCTTTGATCAAGCTTTCTTCCCTGATGCGCTACATGTTGTACGAGTCGGATGAGGAAAAGGTATACCTGGAAAGGGAAATTGAGTACCTGCAAAGCTATATCGACCTGCAGCAGCAGCGCTTTGGCAAAAATGTAAAGGTGAACGTAAGTATGGATGTTGATGGCTACCAGTACCAAATAGAACCCATGCTGCTGATCCCATTTGTTGAGAATGCTTTTAAGCACGGAACCGGTTTAATAGAAGATGCCCTCATCGACATTCATTTAAAGGCTGAAAAAGGCCTGCTCTTGTTTTCTGTAGGTAATAAATTTGATGGTTCGGCAGCCGATGTGAAGGACAAAACATCAGGCATTGGGCTACCCAATGTGCAAAGAAGACTAAATTTACTGTATGGTAATAACCACCGGTTGTTGATCACCAGAAAAAACAATTGGTTTGAAATCAACCTGGAGATCAGGTTAGAGAATAAACTATAAACTCACCCATGCTGACTTGTCTTGCCATAGATGATGAACCGCTGGCGCTGGAATTGCTGGAAGATAATATCAGCAAGGTTCCTTATTTGAAACTGGCGGCCGCCTGCAGCAACCCTTTGGAGGCTATGAAAATACTGCAGGAGCAGTCCATTGATCTTATTTTTCTCGACATCCAGATGCCGGGCCTTACCGGCTTGCAATTCATTCAAAGCCTCAACCAAAAACCTATGTTCATCCTGGTTACGGCTTATGAGAAATATGCCCTGGAAGGATTTAACCTGGATGTAGTTGATTACCTGCTCAAACCTGTTTCGCTGGAACGTTTCATAAAAGCTTGTAACAAAGCATGGGAATTACACGAACTCCGTACAGGCGCTAAAGCCGCTAATACGGAAACACTACAGGAATACTTTTTCGTAAATGTTGACTACAGTTTGTTGAAAGTTGCATTTGCCGACATTACCTGGATAGAAGGTCTGAAAGATTATGTCAAGATACACCTCAAGAGCACATCGAAGCCCATTGTCACCCGCATGAGTATGAAAAGTCTCGAAGACCAGTTGCCTGCATCCCAATTTATACGGGTGCATAAGTCATTTATTGTCTCCAAGAAACATATCACTGCCGTCCGCAAAAACAGTGTATTCATTGATGGAACAGAGATACCCGTGAGTGACGGGTACAAGGATGCGATTGCAGCAATAACAGGATGACCAAACGCAGTCAACTTAACTCTTTTAAAAACATTCTCCAATTAATTTTCCGCAATCGTTTGCGGAATATGTTCAGGATAGAGCAGGATAGTAGATGTTAATAAACAACTAATTTCGACTCAGGATTTAAACCAACTGCTTTATTAACCGGCTACACCTAAAGTGCAGCCTAAATCGACTGCTTGCAAATGAAAACTACTTTACTACAATCTATTCACGCTTTTCAGTCTTCCATAAGCGAAAGGCGATTGCTGGCCAAGAACTCACCAACTTTTAGTACAATTTCAATTTTTCCAATAGTATATCTCTTCAAGGGCTAGAAGCTCATTGTGCCTATTCATTTGGCAACAATGAACCCTTGCTCATGTCTATAAGTTTCATAAAAGCCTTTTTATTAGTATTATGAATAAGTTTATACTTAAGGTATTACCATTTCTCTCTCTAGTTGTGCTTTTTGCCAATTGCCGGAAGAAAGAATGGGATGCGTTTTACGGAAGACCAGAGACATTGGAACCTCCAATTTACCAGCAATTGCAGGCAAAAGGACAGTTCAAGCACTTGTTAGCTGCAATTGATAAGGCTGGTTACAAAAACATTTTAGGAGCAGCCGGTTATTGGACGTTCTTTGCGCCTCATGATTCTGCTTTCCAGGTTTATTTTAAGGAGAATAATATCAGTGGCATAGAGCAGTTGGACAGTGCTTCTTGCAGAAAAATTGTTACTTATTGCCTGGTATATAATGCTTTTAAGAAAGATAGAATTGATGATTACCAAAGCTCCGCGGGCTGGGTGACCAACCAGGCCTTCAAGAGACGTACGGCCGCTTATACAGGGATTTACGATGGCACTGATGCTACTGGCAACCCCATGAAAGTGATCGCCAGCAACCGCAACAACAACGGTACCTCCTTTTATGTGGATGCGGACAATAACAATAAGTACATTCCAATTTTCGCAGACGGCTACATGACCGGAAAAGGGCTCACTGCTTCTGATTATAATTATTTCTACCCTAACACCACTTACTCTGGTTTTAACGTGGTAGATGCTGTGGTAACAGAAAGCGACATTCCGGCTGAAAACGGCGTGATCCATGTAGTAAATAAAGTGATCACTGCTTTGCCAAGCCTGGATGAATACCTTGGTTCTAACCCTAATTTTAGCGAATTCAAAAAGCTGTTTGATAAATTTCTGGTACTATATACCCTGAATGCGACTGTTACTCAGAAATACCAACTGCTTAATCCTGGCGCCGGTGAGGTGTTCACCAAAGTATTCGCTTCAGCACTTGCTTTTTCGCCTAACAACGAAAACTTTATGAAGCTGCAGGACAATGATGGCCAGGCCAATACCTACAGCATGTTTGCGCCCACTAATGAAGTGCTGAAAAATTACATTAATAATGTACTACTGGAAAATTATCCCAGCAAGCGGGTTGAAGACCTGCCCATAAACATTATCTACGATTTTGTGAATGCTCACCTGTGGCAAACCGCTGTGTGGCCTTCCAAATTCCAGACTACGTTTAACTTCCTGGGCGAAGAAGCACGTTTCACTGCTGGTGACGTGGTGGATAAAAAGATCTTAAGTAACGGTATTTTCTATGGCACCAACAAAGTGCAGGAAGCCAACGTATTCAGCAGTGTATTCGGCAAGGCCTATTTGAATCCACAGTATTCGATGATGACCAGCCTGCTGAACCAGGAACTGAAATTCACAATTTCCAACGTCCGTCAGAAGTACACGCTCTTCCTGGTGAGCAACAAAGCCCTTAATGATTCGGGTTATTTTGTCGATCCTAGCGTGAGCAATATCCCTAACGAACAATGGCGCTATACGCCGCCCGGGGGTGGAACGGAGCTTAAAGGAAGTTCGGCCCTTGTGCGTTTGCTTCGTGTGCTGAATATGCACGTAGTTGCCGGCGATCTTACCAGTCTGTCTGGTTCAGGTGTTGCCCTAACCAATGGCGGCGAATTCATTACCTATAGCAATAACACCGTACAGGGTGCTGGCAATGCGGAGTTCAATGCACCTGCCATTGTGGACAGTGTGAAAATAGCCAAGAACGGTACGGTTTATTATATCGATAGGCCACTGAACTATAGCAACTATGCAATCGGTACCTACCTGAGGCGTTTGGGGACTGACGCAAATTCAGAGTATCACTATTTCTGGCGCTATGTAAGCAGCATCCCCGAACTGTATAACACATCTACCAATGAATTTAACTCGGGTCCTTCTACCGGTTCCTTCTATACCTTCTTTGTTCCCAACAAAGAAGCGATTGAAAATGCCATCAAGGTAGGTTTGTTGCCTGGTACAGTTTCAGGTGGTATAGTAACACCCAAGTTCACAAAGTACACAGATGCTGAAATTCAGCTTGTTAAAAACTTTGTGCTGTATCATATCCTTAATAAGAAGTCGGTAGCCACCGACGGACAGGAGAGTGGTTCATTTGAAACCCTGTTTAAAAATAATGTGGGGGATGCTACAAGCATTTTTGTAAGCAATAGCACAGGTACCTCCATGACACTTACGGACATGAACAACAGGACTGCCGAAGTGATCATTGGCAGCAGCAACCAATTGGGGAACCGCATTGTGATTCACCTGATAAACGATTATTTGAAATACACAGAATAATTCCTCCTCTAATAATTAAACGGTATGTTGAAATATATTCAAGCAATAGTGTACTCCTTTATGCTCATCTGCCTGTGCATAATGCAAGCTGCAGGCCAGGAGGCACCCGCAGGAGCTGATAAAAATATAATCAAAGGAAAGATCGTTGACAAAAAGACGAAGCTGCCTATTAGCGATGTTTCCGTAACTGAAATTGATGCGGACGAACGTATTATCAAAGGAACAAAGACCGATATTGAAGGCAACTTCGTGCTGAAGGTGTCGAATCTGAAAAACAGGATATCCATTTCTTATATCGGATATAAATCTATGGTGCAGCCGTTCAACGGCCGCACCACCATCAACTTCCAGTTGGAAGACGTGAATGCCTCGTTGAATGAGGTAGTGGTGGTATCCGCTCGTAACGTGGACAATGGTATGATGGCTGTTAAAGAAAGGAACTCAACTATTGCCGTTTCCAGGATCAGTGCCAAAGATCTCGAAGAAATGCAGGCCGCCAGTATTGACCAGGCATTGCAGGGACGCCTGGCCGGTGTGGACATCACCGCCTCCAGCGGTGATCCCGGCGCGGCCATGAACATACGTATCCGCGGCATTTCTTCTATCAGCTCCACAGGCAACCCGCTCATTGTGGTAGATGGTATGCCTTATGAAACTGAGATCCCGAGTGACTTCAATTTTGGTGCGGCTGACGAACAAGGCTATGCGCAGTTATTGAACATTTCACCTGCTGATATTCGTGACATTACCGTATTGAAAGACGCAGCCGCCACTTCTGCATGGGGTTCCCGAGCAGCCAATGGCGTACTGCTGATCACCACCAAGCGAGGCACGATGGGTAAACCTTCGCTCACTTATTCTTTCAAGGGTTCGACTTCTTTCCTGCCAGACCCGATTCCGATGCTCAACGGTGACCAGTATTCCACGTTGATTCCTGAGGCATATATGAATCGTTTTGGTACTACGCTCAACTCGCAAACCGTGCGTGAGTTCAATTACGACCCCAATGATCCTTACTGGTACTATAACTACAGCAACAACACCAACTGGGTGGATGCCATTTCCCGTCAAGGTTATGTACAAGACCACACTGTGAGCATGAATGGTGGTGGTGAAAAAGCCAGGTACTTTGCCTCAATCGGTTATTATGATCAGAAAGGTACCACACTAGGTACAAGCCTGAAAAGGATCAACACCCGTATTAACCTCGATTACAACATTTCCGAGAAGATCAAGATATTCACTTCTATTGCTTATACGCATACAGACCAGAACCGAAATTACATGAGCACCAGCGATGGCGCTATCCGTGGTGTCGCCTACATCAAGATGCCTAATATGAGCGTATTTGAATATGACGAACAGGGCAACCTCACACCTAATTATTTTTCGCCAGCTTCCAACGTGCAAGGTGCCTACTCGCGTATTTACAACCCTGTAGCCATGGCTTCTCAGGCTAAATACGGTGTGCTGGGTGAACGGATCGTTCCCCGCTTCCAAATGAACTATGATATCATCAAGAGAGTGTTGAAAGCGAGTTTTGACGTGCAGTTCGATATTAATAATACCAAAAACAACTCTTTCTTACCACAGATAGCCACAGGTCGTACCAATACGGAAACCGTGGTGAACAGGGCTTATGATGGCGATATTGACGTGTACAACGTGACCACCAAGACAAGTCTGGCTTATACACCTCGATTCAAAAATGAGAATCATTCTTTCAGTTCTTACCTGAACATCTTTACTAGTGATTATTCTACAGTAAACCAGGAAGTAATGACCTCCAACACCGCTTCGTCTTTACTAACTACACCAGTTGTAGGTTCCAGAACCCAAAACGAGGAACTGAAAGTAGTTTCCGGTACTTCTCAAACACGCAGCATTGGTGCCGTGATTGGTGCGTCGTACAACTTGCTGAAAGATAGGTATATCATCAATGCAACGCTACGTGGTGATGGTAACTCCAGGTTTGGTCCCAACTACCGCTATGGCATGTTCCCTTCTGTGTCTTTCCGCTGGCGTTTGTCTGATGAAAAGTTCATGAAAGGCATCAAAGGACTGGATGACCTGAGTTTCAGGGTCTCTTACGGCGAAAGTGGTGAAGCACCACGATATGATTATACCTTTTTCAACCGCTACTCTAATTTCTCCTGGAGTTACCTCGGGCAAAGCGGTGTATACCCTTCTTCCATGGAGTTGAAGAATCTGCGCTGGCAAACCATACACGGTACTAACGTGGGTGCAAACTTGTCCTTATGGCAAGGCCGCTTCCGTGTAGATGCAGATGTGTACCGCAACCGTACCACCGACTTGTTCTTCAACGGTTTGAGGATAGCCTCTTATACTGGTTACAGCAGTGTGAACATGAACGTGGGTACACTAGATAACCAGGGTTGGGAAATTGCTGTGTTCACAACGCCTTATAAAACTAAAGATCTGACGGTTGATTTTAACTTCAACCTTTCTGCCAACGAAAATATCATCAAAGAGATTTCTGAGTTTTACCCAAGTTCTAAAGGTGATGTAACCGTTTTGGGTGAATATCTACGTTTGCTGCAGGTGAACAATCCGTTTGGTTCTTTCTATGGCTATAAATATAAAGGTGTATATAAGGATAAAGAGTCCACCATTGCCAGAGGCGAAGACGGCAAACACATTGTCGGCCCAAATGGACAGATCGTGTACACGCGTTTCAACTATCCTAACGTTGATTATGTTTTTCAGCCTGGTGATGCTATCTATGAAGATATCAATAAGGATGGCAATATCAACTACATGGATGTTGTATATCTCGGTAACTCAAACCCTAAACTCACAGGTGGTTTTGGTCCGGCAATTACCATTAAGAATAAACTGAAGATATCTACTTTCTTCAACTTCCGTTACGATTATGACATTGTGAACGGCACGGAAATCAATACCACCCGGATGTACAATTTCGATAACCAAAGTACGGCCGTGCTGCGCCGCTGGAAAAAAGAAGGTGATGAAACCGATATACCACGTGCCGTCATCGGTGGTGGTTACAACTGGTTAGGTTCGGATCGCTATGTGGAGGATGCTTCCTATTTGAGGTTCCGTACAATAACGGCCCGTTACACATTCGATAAAAATGTGTTATCGCGCCTGAAAGTGAAGAACCTGAGTGCTTATGTAACGGCTGAAAACCTGTTTACGCTCACCAAATACTCCGGTCAGGATCCTGAGGTGAGTGCATCGGGCTCCGATCCATTCCGAATGGCATACGATTACTCCATGACACCACCTTCCAGGAACTTTATTCTTGGCTTATCGGTAGGTTTCTAAAAGAAAACAACAATACAGACTTGAAAAATAGAAATATTAACTAATTAAATGATCGTGCGATAATGAAGCATTTTGTTTTCTATACACTCTTGCTTGTCCTGGTGATAAGCACCACATCCTGTAAAAAGTGGCTGGATCTGAAGCCACAGGATGGCATTGTGCGGGAAGAATTCTGGCAAACAAAAGAACAGGTGGATGCCGCAGTTACTGGTATTTATTCCTCCTTGTTAGGTACCAACGACGGAGGCTTGTCCTTGACAGAACTCTTTTTCATTTGGGGCGAAGCCCGCGCCGATATGGTGGCTCCTGGCTTTGCTGCAAGGGCCCAGGAAATTGATTTTGTGAATATGAACATTCAGCCCAACAATTATCTCACCGACTGGCGCTCAGTGTACCAGACCATTAATTACTGCAACACGATAATTGAGCTGGCCCCCGGCGTTTTGGAAAAAGATAATACGCTCACACAGGAGCAACTGAACCGTGCAGTGGCAGAGGCAAAGACCATCAGGGCGCTTATGTATTTTTATCTCGTCAGAACGTTTCGCGATGTGCCCCTGAAGCTTGATGCTACCATCAGTGACGAGAACATTACACCTATTGCTAAGTCGCCAGCCGACACGGTGTTAGCACAGGTGGTAAAAGATCTGAAAGATGCTGAACCCAATCTGCCCCTGACTTACGGCAACATCAATATGGATAAAGGCCGTGCTACCCGTTATACAGCCAACGCCATTCTGGCCGATGTGTACCTGTGGATGGAAAAATATGCTGAGTGCCAGGCGGAATGCGACAAGATCATCTCTTCAAACCGGTTCGGTTTGATCGGAGGCAACCAGTCCTTGTTCGACGAACTGTATTATGAAGGCAATTCCAATGAAAGCTTATTCGAACTGCAGTTCGACGCCCAAAAACTCAATCCTTTCTATACCATGCACCATCCTACCACACGCCGCTGGGGTGCAGCAACGCACCTGATGGACCAGGTATTTGGTGTGGATCTGGTCAATACAATTCCTCAGGAAGACCTTAGGGGCAACGGCACTTCGCTTCGCTCTTCTGACTTCACCATCTGGAAATACATTGGCGCTAACAGCACAGCTACCTCAATCAGGGCTTTTGATCAATCTTATGCACACTGGATATTTTACCGTTATGCTGATGTGCTGCTGATGAAGGCGGAAGCCATCAACCAGTTGGACCAACCGCTGGAAGCTTCCCGCCTGGTAAAAACGATCCGGGATCGGGCCCATGCATTCGACTTTAGCGGCACTATGGATTCTACCTCCAGATCAAGCATGGAAGAATACATTTTGCAGGAACGTCAACGCGAATTTGCATTCGAAGGCAAACGCTGGTATGATGTGCTGCGTAACGCAAAACGCAACAATTACGAGAACCTGGGATATATGCTGAACATGATCGCTACAAGTATCCCTGTTGATCGCCAGCAGGCAGCCTTTAACAAGATAAGGGATCATAACAGCCATTACCTGCCCATCTACCTGTACGAAATGCAGACGAACAAATTGTTGGTGCAAAACCCATTTTATAAATAATTAATTGCATGCTATGAATAGGAGCATTTTATTTTCCCTGATGCTTTCGGTAGTATTTTCTACAGGCCTGCTTTTGCCGGCTTGTAAAAAGACCGATATCAACCCTTACACAACCGAAGATGTGAATATAGTAGGTTACTTGGTGAAAAACTCGGATTCTTTTTCTCTGTTCAAACAGATCCTGAACCGTACCGGTAACTCAGCCTTCCTGAATGCTTATGGCGCCTATACAGTTTTTGCACCTACCAATACCGGCGTAAAAACCTGGCTTTCCAAGATCAACGCCGCTTCAGTGGAAGCAGCCGACCTGGCTAAATTGCAGGATCTGGTAAAGTTTCATTTGCTGGTCGATACGATTACTACTGCATCATTTAAAGACGGTAAACTGCCGGTACCGACCATGCTAGGGCAGTTCCTGGTAACTGGCGTGGGTACCAAAGATGGTTCTTCTTCTTATTTGGTGAACCGTCAGGCTTTGATCTCTGAATCAAATATAAAAGTAGGTAACGGTATCATCCATGTAGTGGATAATGTGCTGGAACCTTCCACGCTCACCATTGCCCAGCAACTGGAAGCAAAACCCGAATACTCCATTTTCGTTCAGGCTATGAAAGAAACCGGTTTTTACGATGTGTTGAACACCGTAGATGCTGACACCACGAAGCGCTGGATGACTGTTATTGCGGAAAGCAATCAGTCATTGGCCGACAGCGGTATCTACAGTTATGCAGACCTGAAGGCCAAATATTCCAAAACGGGTAATCCATCCGGTGCCAACGACAGCCTGCATATGTATATGGCTTACCACATTTTGACTGGTATAAAGTTCCTGGGCGATATCATTACCTCTCCGGCACACCAGACGCTGCAGCCGCAGGAAGTGGTGAGCGTGCAACTGAAAAACCAGGATGTAGTGTTGAACGAAGCAGAATTCAACGGCGTGTTTGAGCCCGGTATTACCATCGACCGTACCGGCAGCGACAATGCAGCTACCAACGGTGTATGGCACGATGTAAAAGCGCATTTTACCCTCAAATTCCGCAAGCCTACAGCCATATTCTGGGATGTAGCTACTTTCCAGGAAATACTGAAGTTGCCTGCTTATTACCAGAAGCAAAGCAAAGATTGGCCCAGGCAATCCGAGTCTGACCAACCTCTTTCGGAGATTACTTGGGGCTGGGGTTCACTGGCAGGAACAAACGTAATGACCTATTATTACAACAGTTCATCTAGCAACTCAATAACAGGTAGAGGCGCCTGCAACTTCGACGCTATCAAATTGCCATTGGGATTACCCGCCAGGCCTACTTATTGGGAGCTGACCACACCTCCGATCATAAAAGGTAAATATAAAGTGTGGATCTGCTATATCCAGCGTAAGCAGTCTTCCAGCTCTAATAACCTCAATAAAGTTTCTATCAATGGAGACGATCTTCCCAATACCATGAACTTTACTCAAACCAGACCGTCCGGAACAGACGCCGAACTGGAAGCGATCGGATGGAAGCGTTATACAGAAGGTACCAACTCTGTATTGGCCGGAAGATTAGTCGGCATATATGAATTCAAAACTACCACAAGGCATACCATTCGTTTTACGACACTTAGTGGTACGCAGAATGAAAACTACCTGGATATGATCCATTTTATTCCGATTGATGAGCCCCAGTACCTGCCGCGTTTCAAAGCAGATGGTACCAAGATTTACGAATAATGGGGATGATGTGAATTGATTAATGAATGAAACAATAAAACAGTACTAATGCGAATTAAAATAAACAAACTGCTTATTTGTCTAGTTCTTTCCGGCGTCCTTACCACAGGATGCCAGAAATGGGACGATCACAACGCCATCACCGATGTGGCGCTAACCAAAGACCTGTCGGAGCAAATCAAAGAAAACGCTGAACTGAGCAAGTTCTCCGAATTGCTGGTGAAATCGGGTTATGACAAAGTGATTGCTTCTTCTAAAACCTTCACGGTCTATGCGCCTACCAATGCAGCCCTTGCAAGCTTAGACGCAGCTATTGTGAATGATTCCGCCAAGCTCAGTGCTTTTGTAAGCAACCACATTGCCACGCAGACCTATTTTACAACTGCTGTTACTACGCAGCAACGCATTCCGATGCTGAACGGCAAGTACCAGAACCTGCTGAATAAAACCATTGACGAGGCGACGATCGTACAGGCCGATAAATATGCCTCCAATGGTGTATTGCAGGTGATTGACAAAATGCTGCCTGTATTGGACAACAGTTGGGAAACCCTTCAAAACAACGCAATAATTCCCGCTGCGCAGAAGACTTACATGATGTCCCTGTTCCGCAACGTGTTCGATGCTACCAACGCTGTACAGATCGGTGTGAACCCTACAACCGGTGAACCGATCTATCAGCCGGGCACAGATTCAATCCAAACCAACTTGTTCTGGCACAACGTATATGACTTGCAGAATGAAAGCAAACAGTACACCCTTTTTGTACTGACAGATGCTGCCTGGGACGGTGAATTGAACAAGTTCAAACCCTTTTGTGCCACCGTTACCAACGATGACGACAGCACTACCAATTTTGCAAGTTGGGCTGTTGTAAAGGACCTGGCGATTGAAGGTGCATACAATGCTACAGTTGCTACCGATACGGTGCTATCTAAGTTCAATGTAAAAGTGCCTGTAGACAAAGCCGCTATCGTACAAACGATCAAGACCAGTAATGGTGTGATCTACATTATGGACAAAATGGATGTGCAACCAAGACACAAGATCCTGCCTATTACCATCGAAGGAGAAGACTATTCAGGTACTTATAGCACTACGGGAGGTATTGACAGACGTAGCAATACTTATTTCCGTGATCGTATGAACAACACTTCCGGGAAAATATTCCATGATGTGCTGGTCAATGGCCATGGTGTGTCCTCGTTCAACATTAATTATCAGATTAAAGATGTGTACAGTGGTGTTCAGTATAAAGCTTACTGGGTGGCTCTGAACGATTTTGCTTCTTCTGCCATCACTCAAAAGCTGGCCTTTGGCGCTTATTCCGCCGCGACATTCAAACAGCAGAATGCAAATGGATACACAACCGTGGATCAAAATGTGTATGATGAAGTGTTTTTAGGTGAAACTACACTCTCCGCCTACCATCCTGTATTGAATATGTATCTCACAGCTAATGGTACCGGTGCAGTGGTTTGTGACTATATCAGGCTTGAACCACAATTCTAAATCCAATACATATAAAGCCAATTATATCAAAACAATGCTTACGACCAGAAAGAATACTGCCACAATAACATCCCGCGGCAAATTGCCCCGGCAGGGCGAACTGCTGCGTCAGCAAAGCGGGTTGTTTACGGCACAAACACATAACATGATTAAATCTTTTCGGATGAAACTGATTATTGCTTCAGCGTTTGTATTGGTTACTGGAACGCTGGCTGCCCAACAGCTACCTACAGCGGATTCGACTATTGTGATGAAGTCATCCGGTAAAGAGGTCCTTGTTTCAGGTAAGATCACCGATGCGGCCACCAAAAAGCCCGCAGTGGGTGCAAGGGTGCAGGTAGAAGGCTTTTCTGCAGCCATCACCGATGAAAACGGACAGTTCAGCGTGAAAGTGCCTTCTTATAAAGCAACCCTCATTATTAGTGGTGAAGGCTTCAATACAGTACACGTGCCGCTGCAAGGCAGAAAAGCGGTGGAAGTAGACCTGCTTGATGCTTCGTATGAATCCATGTATGAGCCGGTAACCACGCCCCATGGGATCAAAACCAAAAAAGACGTTCCGGCTTCCATTGCCCAATACAATGTAACGGGCTGGCGGAACATCACCGAAACGCCCGATGCCTTGCTGCAAGGAAAGGTTGCTGGTCTGAATGCCATCCGCCGTAGCGGTACGCCGGGTGTTGGAGCCAATCTGTACCTGCGCGGTTTCAATTCGCTCTACGCTACCAATAAGCCACTGATCGTCATTGACAATATGATCTATGATGCTAACGATTACGGTCAGAGTATCATAGCCAACAACAGCACGAACCCGCTTTCACTTATTGACGTAAAGGATATTGACAATTTAACCGTTCTGCGCGATGCTTCCTCCATGTACGGAACCAAAGGCGCCAACGGAGCCATCATTATCACTACCATCAGGGCAAGAGAACAAGCCACCAAAATTGATTTTGGCGCTTATACCGGCTTCAATGCGGCTCCATCACGCATCCCGGTAATGAGTGCAGGCGACTACCGCACTTACCTGAGTGATATGCTGCAAAGCAAAGGCATGAGCAGCACTGATATTGCTGCACAGCCTTACATGAACGATGATGTGAACAATCCGCTCTATGCTACGTATCACTTCAATACCGACTGGCAGCGTAAAGTGCTGGCCAACAGCAAAACGAACAACCTCTTCCTGAAAGTTACCGGCGGCGACAACATTGCCACCTATGGTTTGAGTGTTGGTTATATGAAAACAGATGGCGTGGTGAAATCGACCGACCTGACCCGATACAATATGCGTTTCAACGCCGACTTTAATTTCTCCAAGAAATTTACCGGCGCTGCTAATATCTCCATGTCTAAAACCGATCAGAACCTCAAAGACCAGGGTATAGCGGATAAAACAGCCCCGCTTTTTCTGGGACTGACAAAAGCTCCTTTCCTGCATGATCATGTAGTGAATATTAAAGGCGTAGAAAGTCCTAACCTTTCAGGCGTGGATACACTGGGTGTGACCAACCCTTCGGTGCTGATTGCCAACATGCAGGCATACAACAAGTACTACAGCTTTTTTGGTTCTTTTGATTTCAAATATGAAATCAGCAGCAACCTGAGTGCAAAGACCGTCTTCGGTATCACTTTCAATAAATTGCGCGAAAATGTGTTTGTGCCTGCCGCAGGCGTTGCTAAAGACACGATGAGCAATGCTGTTGCCAACAACCGCATGGGCACACAAACCAAACGCCTCTTTTCAGTATTCAACGATACCCGCCTGGAATACACCAAAACCTTCAACCTGAAGCATGCCCTGGCAGCCCGCCTCGGCTTGCGTTATCAGACAAATGATGCACAACAAGTATATGGCCTTGGATATAACTCAGCCACTGACGAATTGGTAAGTGTGCAAAACGGTCTGGCTGCCTTGCGCCAGGTAGGCGGTGGTATTGGCGAATGGAACTGGATCAACAATTATCTGAGCGCCGACTATAGTTACATGAACAAATACTTTGTATCGCTCAACGTAGCTATGGATGGTTCTTCCCGCTTTGGTAAACAAGCCAGGAATGGCGTAAATATCAATGGGTTCAAATTCCCCATTATGCCATCGATCAGCGGTGCCTGGCTGGTTTCTTCCGAAAACTTTATGGCTGGCTCCGGCATCAATCTGCTGAAGTTGCGTGCTTCTTATGGCGTTTCCGGTAATGATGATATCGGTAATTATTCTGCGCGTCAAACCTATACCTCGCAAAATCTGCTGGGCATGCAGGGGCTCGTGCGCAACGGTATTTCCAATCCGTCTTTGCAATGGGAATCTGTTACAAAGCTCAATGGCGGTGTTGACCTCTCATTCCTCCGCGACCGTATCGGTCTAACCCTGGATGTATATAAATCTAAAACTGACAACATGCTGGTATATGAAGACATCATCACCGCTTCCGGTTTTACCAGCGTGTTGACCAATGGCGGCAGCATGGAAAATACCGGTGTGGAAGCAACCATTAATGCAAGGGTGATAAACGCCCCCAAAGTAAAATGGGATGTAGGCCTGAACGCCAGCAGCAATAAAAACAAGATCCTGCAGGTGCCCAACGGTTCTTTCACTACGCAGTATGCCGGTGCAACGATCTTGACTGCAGAAGGCAAGCCTGCCAACCAGTTTTATGGTTATGTAGCTAATGGTGTTTTTGCCACCAGCGCAGAAGCAGCCGCTGCAGGCCTGATGAAAAAGAATTTTGATGGCTCTTACAGCCAGTTCGCTGCAGGCGACATTCGCTTTGCCGACCTGAATGGTGATAAGATCATTGACGAGAACGACCGCCAGGTGATTGGTGGTGCCAACGCAGACTTCATTGGTGGTATCTCCAACCGTGTGATCTATAAAAACTTTGAATTGAACGCGCTGATCACTTTTAGCCAGGGCAACGACGTGTACAATTATATGCGTTACCGCTTGGAAGCCATGACCAGTGTTGAAAACCAGTTGCAAAGCGTAAACAACAGGTGGCGCGGCGAAGGTCAGATCACCAGCACGCCTAAGGCTACCTGGGGTGACCCTATGGGTAACAGCCGCTTCAGCAACCGCTGGATCGAAGACGGTTCATATGCCCGTCTGCGTACTGTATCAGTTCAATACCATATGCCGGTGAAAAGTAGCATGGTGAACTATGTAACAGTTTATGCAACCGGCAACAACCTGGTGACGCTCACCAAGTATAAAGGATACGATCCTGAGTTCAGTGCCAGCCAAAGCCCGTTTGCACAAGGCATTGATACAGGACTGGATCCTATTTTCAAAAGCGTAACTCTGGGTGTTCGCGTAGGCTTGTAAAAAATGAGTAATGAATTATGAGTAAGTAATGAAGAGCGAGCGTACTCATTAGCCAATAACAATAAATTATAAACAATAAACCGGAATACGGTTATGAAAAAGTTTCTGAAAAAATATGTTTTCGCTGCGGCAGTAGCTGCTGCAGGATTGACTTCCTGTAAAAAAATGCTGGATGTTCAGCCCCAGGACCAACTGGATGTAGAGCAGATGTATCGCAACGTATACGATGCCGATGCGGCCGTTAACGGCATTTATGGTAAGTTTCAGGGGCTGGCAGAACGCTACATCCTGCTCAATGAGCTGCGTGCCGATATGCTTGATTTCACAGCCAATGCCGATGAATACATGCGCCAGCTAAGTACCCATACTGTATCTGCTGATAACCCATTTGCCAGTCCCAGGCCTTTTTACGAATTGATCATCAATTGTAACGATGTGCTGAAACATTTCGACATCATGCGCCAGGAAAACAAGCTAAAAGAAACGGAATACCACCAGCGCTATGCGGATATTGCCTGTTTGCGTGCTTTCCTGTATTTGCAACTGGGTATTCATTACGGCAAGGTGCCCTATGTGACTGATGCTTTGGAAACAATTGATGATGTGAAAGATGAATCAAAATTCCCCAGGCTGGAATTCGACGTGCTGCTTGACACGCTCATCAGATCCACTGAAAGTCTTACTTTCAAGGATGAATACCCTACCGGTACCACGCTAAACATCACCGTTGATGGTTATCCTACCCAGAAGTTCTTCATCAACAAAAAATGCTTGTTAGGCGATCTTAACCTATGGAAAGGCAATTATGTGGAAGCTGCTACATGGTATCGCGAGGTGTTGGAGACTGGTACCACCGGAACACAGGGCAGAAGCTATTTTATGATGTATAAAGTAGGTTGGGATGGCGGTAACTACGACCACTATATTACCTATTCACGGGCTGGTGATGCCACCACTTTGGTAACAAGTAACCAATGGCGCGCCATGTTCGAACGCAGTATGAACGAAGATGGCTTCAGGTTAGAGTGGGTATGGGCCATTCCGTTTGACAGCAGGTTCAAGCCTGAGAATCCTTTCGTAAAACTGTTTTCTCCTATAGGTGGTTCTTACTTGGTGAAACCTTCCCAGGCAGCTATGGATATGTGGAACAGTCAGCAGCAGAGACCGGCCCAGGGTACGCCCGGCATTCCTTATGATGCACGCGGCATATTGACCTGGAGAGACATCGGCGGCCAGCCGGTGGTGATGAAGTATCTGTATAACTATATTAACTACAATACGGATCTGCCGGGCAACGTACTGCAAAAAAACAGTAAGTGGTTCCTGTACCGTCAGACACACCTGCACTTACGTTTTGCTGAAGCTGCTAACCGCGCCGGTCGTCCGCTCCTGGCCTGGGGGCTTCTCAATAACGGAATTGGCGGTGCGTACCCGCCGCCGTCAGGTGTAACGGATGTTACCAACTACCAGAATACCTTGTGGGATACCTATCCGTTCAATTTCGATGCACGTAATAGTGGCAGCTCCGGCGTTCCTTACTTTCGTGGCGATTGGTACCGCAACATCGGTATCCGTGCAAGGGCTAACCTGGTAAACATTGAAGTGCCTGTTTCGGACAGCCTCAATACCATTGAAAATGCCTTAATTAATGAGACCGGCCTGGAAAATGGCTACGAAGGCACTCGCTGGCCAGATCTGCTCCGCATTGCCATAAGAAGAAATGATCCTGAATTTATTGCTGATAAGATTTATGATAAGCTCATTAAGTCAGGAGTTTCTGCTGGCGATGCTGAAACTGCCAGGCAAAAGCTGCTCAGCAGAGATTACTACCTGCCTTTCAAATGGTAAGCATAACGAAAGCTTCTTGTGTGAACGAGCGGCTTTTTAATAAAAGAGGGTGTCTCAAAAGTAAGAGACACCCTCTTTTATTATATCATCTCAACGGAAGTGAATACCACACATTAGTCCATGAGGCGGCCTTTAATTTTCTTTTAAGCGTCAGAATTACAAATTCGGGATGGTGCGGGACGGTTGATCAATTTCAGGAAATTACTTTTACAGCTAACCCTAATGAGTCGCTATATGAAGAAATTTTCTTTACTGCTAACCTTTTTACCTTTTTGGCAGCGCAGGTATTTTTATTCTCCCCAACAAGTTTCTTCTCATAGGCATCTCGGAAAATAATTCAGGTAAACCTGATCGCCTTCCCCAGGTACTGGGGCCATTAAAAGAAAGCTATAAGGCGTGCTTGTAACAATTTGTAATGATGCGGTTTTGCAATTATTTAAACGGTTCTTTATGATCAAGAAAAAATCAAGTCCCTCTATAAAAATTATAGCCGTTTTAGTTCTGTTAGTAACAACCCTGGGGCAGTTGCGGGCTCAAAAGGTCAGGACTAGTCCTGTTGGAAATGCGAGTTCTAAAAATTCTGAGGGTAAAGTTTTAAGAATGGTTGCTGAGCATAAAGGTCCGGTTGTTAGCGCCGATCATCCTGATGTGTTGGCAAGTGGCAATCGTTCAGGTTTCGAAACCGGCCAGGTGGTGAAAATCAATAATGTTTATCACATGTTTGTAAATGAAATGTTTGAACGGCCGCACAGGGATCTGCGAATTGCCTATTGGACAAGCAATGATGCCATCAATTGGAAACGGCATTCAACAATAGTAAACAGTATCCCGGGCAGAACACCGTTCAATCCTCGCTCCGAAGTATGGGTGACTGGTGTGGTGTTTAATGAAGAAGAAGATGCCTGGAACATCTTTTATGTGGCTTACCGGGCCGGAGATAGCACCAAAGGGGAAATTGCCGGCAATGATTATGAGGGGAAAATATGGCGGGCAAAATCGGTAGTAAAAGGTCGTGATGGCATAGCCGGTCCTTATGCCGATATGGGCATTATGATGGAACCTGATGAATACTCCCAACCCTGGGAAGGTCAGCAGGCGGTGGCTTGTTTTAATCCCTACAAAGTAGGTAGTACTTGGTTTTCTATGTATGATGGGCACTATCATACGCCCAGGGGCCCCTGGCCAACGGGTATTGCTTTTGCTCCCAAACTAACCGGGCCTTGGATAAGAATGCCGGAAGGGGTTAACCCAATTCCGGTAGTAGATGTATTTATGGAAAATGAGATCGTATCCAGGTTAAAAGATGGACGTTTTATGATGGTCTTTGATTCGTTTGGCGATCAGGAAATTGGCTACAGCATTTCAAACGATGGTCTGAATTGGAGCAAGGAGATCCGTGTTAAAATACAATCGGCTAAAAACTTGTGGGCTGAACCAGGCGACCACTACACACGAACGCCACTTTGTGCCATTGAAGAAGAGGATGGTACATTTACAGTGATATATACCGCTATGACCAAAACCAACAATAAGAATTTTTATGCCATTGGTAAATGCTCTTTAGCCTGGCAATAGCGAAAAAAAATAAAACAGTTATCTTTTATTTTATGAAGAAACTATTTCTATTCATTTGTTCAGTTGCAACAGTGTTCACTGTGAAAGCACAAGATTATGTGATCACCCAATATGGTGTAAGCACTGATAGCACAAAACTGAATACCCGGGCCATTCAGAATATCATCGACAAAGCAGAAGCCAATGGAGGCGGGACTATTATCATTCCGAAAGGTGTTTTTTTGAGTGGCGCCTTATTTTTCAAGCCGAATACCCGGCTTCGTTTATTGGAAGGCGCAGTGCTAAAAGGATCTGATGACATTGCTAACTATCCTTTAATTCCTTCACGCATGGAAGGAAGAAGTCTCTACTACTATGCAGCACTTGTCAATGCTTATCATGTTGATAGCTTTAGTATCACAGGACCAGGAACAATTGACGGCAATGGGCTTCGGTTTTGGAAAAGGTTCTGGGCTTATCGCGATTCCATGAGAAAGATCGGTAAAGAGGCTACAAACCTGGAAGTGCATCGTCCCCGTATGCTTTTTATATGGGGATGCAATAATGTAACGATTCAAAACGTCAAGCTTCGGAATTCCGGATTCTGGACCACTCATTTGTACCAGTGCCATAATGTACTGATCGAAAACTGCGATATACGCTCCCCATTCAGTCCTGTTAAGGCTCCCAGCACCGATGGAATTGATATTGATGTATGTAAAAAAGTAACTGTCCGCAATTGTTATATCTCCGTAAATGACGATGCGGTTTGTATTAAAGGCGGCAAAGGTCCGGATGCTCACAAACGGATAGAGCATGGTGTGGTGGAGGATATTTTGGTTGAAAATTGCACATTCGGTGAATCACATGGCACCTTAACACTCGGCAGCGAGTGTATACATGCCCGGAATATCACACTGAGGAATTGCAAAGTTGAGAATAATTGCCCCATTCTAAGATTAAAGATGCGGCCAGATACTTATCAAACGTATGAAAACATCACAATTGAGAATATTACAGGCAAATGCGGAACCATCATTAGTATGAATCCATGGAAACAGTTTTTCGATATGAAGGGTAGCACTGAAAAACCATATGCTACTGTTCGTAACATAATTATGTCGAATATTAAAGTGAATTGCAACAGATTTGGTGAAATCGTAGGCAACCCGGATGATAAGGTTTATAATATTGTTTTCAAGGATATTACTGCCACGGCTGAGACGCCAACCTTACAAAACAAATACCCTGATATTAAAGTCGAAAATGTAATCGTAAATGGTGCTCCGTTGGTGCTCAAATGAAATTTGAAACATGAAAATTACTCAATTAGCGGTGCTTTTCGCACTTAGTTTCTTAGCAGTGACAAGAGCTATGGCAAAAACCGGCAAACAACATAGTTCGTCAGCAACAGAGACTCGCTATAGCAATGAAAAGCGTTATAATATTGCTGAACGTGGTGCTGTCAGCGACGGCAAAACCCTCAACACCAAAGTCATACAAGCGGTTATAGATGAATGTGCACAAAATGGAGGAGGAACACTCATTATACCTAAAGGCGTATTTGTAAGCGGTGCTGTTTTTCTGAAACCTGGAGTAAATATCGAATTGCAGGAAGGGGCAGTACTCAAAGGTTCTACAGACATTAATGATTATCCGAAACTCAATACCCGGATTGAGGGTCACTTTGAGCCTTGGCGGGCGGCATTAATCAACGGAGATGGAGTGGATCATTTGCGTATCAGCGGCTCAGGAACCTTGGACGGTAGCGGCGAGCCTTTTTGGAAAGAGTTCTATAACAGGCGTAATGCTGATCATAAAACTACCAATTTAAACGTAGAACGCCCCAGGCTTACTTTCATTCAGAATTCAAAGGACGTAAGGATCAGCGGCATTACTTATTTGAATTCAGGCTTTTGGAATTTACATCTTTATCGCTGCCAGGATGTGACGATAGAATACTGCCGTTTTCAGGCTCCGTCCGGACCTAAACCTTACCACCATGCTCCGAGCTCAGACGGCATAGACATAGACAGCTCTCAGGATATTGCTATTCGCCATTGCTTCTTTTCAGTTGGTGACGATTGTATTGCACTGAAGGGATCAAAGGGGCCTTTCGCTATGCAAGATAAAGACAGTCCTCCGGTAGAAAGGGTTCAGATCAGCGATTGTATATTCGAGGCAGGTGGAGGAATCGTGACCTTTGGAAGTGAAGCAACCATAGTACGAGACGTAGACATAAAACGTTGCATCACTCTTGGACCAACAGTCTTAAGATTGAAACTTCGTCCGGATACTCCTCAGCAGTACGAAAACGTGAGTATGAGTGATATTACCATGAAAGATGGAGGCGTTATCTTCAAAGTCTCACCCTGGACGCAATATTTTGATTTAAAGGGTCAGCAGCCTCCAAAGGCTTTAGTTCGTAATATACAGATCTCCAATGTGCGGGGGACGGGTGGTTCCTTCGGACAAATTACCGGTCATGACCGGGCTGTAATCAGCGATATATTGGTAAGGAATGTAGATCTACAGCTAAAAAGCACTGATTTCAAGATAGGAAATGTGCAGAAGCTGCGCTTTAGGAATGTTAAGGTTAACGGCAAAACGATGCCTGTTCCAACATCAGGTAAAATCTAAGGTAGAATTAATTCATTTAGTTAATTATTGCTTCAAAGTATGAAACAGATATGGATTACCCTCTGTTGTTTAATAACACTCGTTACTTGCGGCTTTATGCAATCATTAAACGCACAAAGGGTAAAGTACAATTTCAATCCAGGATGGAAATTTTTGGTTGGTGATCCTGAAGATGCCTACAGGCCAGACTTCAATGATGCATCCTGGAAAAATATCACACTGCCAAGGGCCTGGAATGAAGACGATGCCTTCAAAAAGGATATTGTCGATCTTTCAACCGGTATAGCCTGGTACCGTAAGCATTTCAGATTGCCTGGAGCCCGCAAAGGTCAAAAAGTGTTTATTGAATTTGAGGGCATACGGCAGGCGGGCGACTTTTATGTGAATGGTAAACATGTTGGTACACATGAAAATGGTGTGACTGCATTTGGCTTTGATATTACTGATCTCGTAAACTTTGGCAATACCGACAATGTGATTGCTGCCAGGATTGACAATGACTGGAACTACAAGGAAAAAGCAACAGGTACTAAGTATCAATGGGAAGACAAGAACTTCAATGCTAACTACGGTGGTATTTGTAAAAATGTTTTCCTCCA
This sequence comes from uncultured Chitinophagaceae bacterium, assembly GCA_966674115.1. Lineage (GTDB taxonomy): Bacteria > Bacteroidota > Bacteroidia > Chitinophagales > Chitinophagaceae > Flavisolibacter. The sequence continues at coordinate 990 of CBKWHA010000040.1, read as the reverse complement.
CCTTACACCAAAATTGTATCAAACACTTCCCTTGCACACTCATTTAGGTACAACTGGTGTGTACGTTTACGCGGATAATTTCAATATAAAAGGTAAGTCAGCCACCCTTCATGCGGAGTCCGAAGTAAAAAATGAAAGCAATAAGGCGCAACAAGTAGCTTATGAAGTATCTGTGAAAGATATGAATGGGAAGGTGATAAAAACTTTTATAGGACACAAAACTACTATTGCACCTGGTGAAACAAAAACGTTGAAAGCTGCAGCACCTGTTAGTAGTTTAAACTTTTGGAGCTGGGGCTATGGTTATTTGTATGATGTACAAACAACGCTCAAAGTTGCCGGCAAACCTGTTGATGTAGTGGCTACCAAAACAGGTTTCCGCAAAACGGCGTTTCAGGATGGCATGATCTACCTCAACGACAGAGTGATCATGGTGCATGGCTACGCACAGCGTACATCCAATGAATGGCCGGCAATTGGTATGTCTGTTCCAGCCTGGCTAAGCGACTATAGCAACAAACTAATGGTGGAAAGTGGTGGCAACCTGGTAAGATGGATGCATATTGCTCCCTGGAAGCAGGATGTGGAATCATGCGACAGGGTAGGATTGATGCAGGCGATGCCAGCCGGCGATGCAGAAAAAGATGTAACCGGGGTTCGTTGGGAGCAGCGCAAAGCTGTGATGCGTGACGCCATTGTCTATAACCGCAATAATCCAAGTATCATCTTTTACGAAAGCGGCAATGAATCCATCAGCGAAGCGCACATGAAAGAGATGAAAGCCATTCGTGATCAGTACGATCCTCATGGCGGCAGGGCCGTTGGCTCCCGTGAAATGCTGGACAGCAAGGTAGCGGAATATGGTGGTGAAATGCTCTACACGAATAAGAGTGCGCATATACCGATGTGGGCTATGGAATATTCAAGGGATGAAGGCCTGAGGAAGTATTGGGATGATTACACATCGCCTTATCATAAAGATGGGGATGG
>CBKWHA010000039.1:0-28732 GCA_966674115.1 uncultured Chitinophagaceae bacterium | reverse complement strand
TGGCTGTTGCTCTTGGCGGCGATCCTGTATACGCGTATTCAGCAACAGCTCCATTACCGGAAAATGTTGATGAGTACATGCTGGCAGGATTCCTGCGTAAGAAAAAGGTAGACCTGGTGAAATGCATCACCTTGCCCGAAATAGAAGTACCTGCCGATGCCGATTTTATCATTGAAGGTTATGTAGATCCTGGCGATGATTTGATATGGGAAGGTCCTTTTGGAGACCATACCGGTTATTATTCGCTGCCCGACTGGTATCCTCGTTTTCACATCACTTGCATTACGCATAAGAAAGGAGCCATTTATCCGGCTACCATTGTGGGCATTCCACCCCAGGAAGATGCCTGGTTAGGAAAGGCAACTGAACGCATCTTTTTGGCACCTATGAAAATGACCATGGTTCCTGAGATTTTGGATATGGACATGCCGGTTGAAGGGGTTTTCCATAATCTTGTGATTGCCCAGATCAAAAAAGAATATGCAGGGCAGGGGCAGAAAGTCATGAACGCCATGTGGGGTGCCGGGCAGATGATGTTCAATAAAATATTGGTATTGGCAGATGAAGGCGTAAAAATCCAGAATTATGAAGAGTTGACCCGTTATGTTTTAAAAAACCTGAACCCGGCAACCGATATTTATTATACGCAGGGCCCTATGGATGTGCTGGATCATAGTTGCAGCAAGCTAGGCTTTGGCGGAAAAATGTGCCTGGACGGAACTGAAAAGTTCATAGAGGAAATTGATGATGAATACGATCTGGATAGTTCAATCAGTGATGTGGATGAACTGGAACTGCTTGGTCGTTTTCCAGAAATTAAAAAGATCAATAGCTCACTATTACAAAAACAAATACCTGTTTTGGTGATTTCTGTTGAAAAGGGTAGAAGAGGACATATCCGCGAGCTGCATCAGCAAATCTGTGAATTAGCGGCTGTTGAGGGTATTAAACTCATTCTGTATGTAGAGCATAGCGTAGATGCCGGAGACCTCGCCGTGGCTTTGTGGCGTTTCTGTAATAACCTGGACCCGAAAAGAGACCATTTATTGGTAAGACGGCCTTCTCAGAAAAATCCGGATAAGATATTTGCCTGTATGGGATTAGATGGCACCCGTAAAACCAAAGAGCTGGATAATTTCCAAAGGGACTGGCCGAATATTATCGTTGCTGATGATGCAACCATACAATCTGTTGATGAAAAATGGAACAGATTAGGCTTAGGACACTTCCTGCCTTCTCCTTCACTTAAATACAAAAGTGGTGTATACGGCAACGAAGCAACTGTAAGCTAATTTCTACATTTTTCCTTGGCAAGCTTTTTTGTCTTATTAAAAAATAGAGTTCTTTATTTATCATCTCAGAAATTATCTATATGAAAAAGGCAATTCTAGGGTTGCTGTTTTGTTTTGCAGGCATTTTTACAGAAGCGCAAGTGATAGAAAATACACTCCTCTGGCGTATTACTGGTAAAGATCTTTCAAAACCCTCTTACCTTTTTGGTACTATACACCTTTTATGTTCCGAAGATATTCAACTCAGCGATAGCCTGAAAACAGCTATCCAACAGAGTGATAAAATTTACCTGGAATTGGATATGGATAACCTTTTTGAGATGATGGGCGCTATGGGTAAGATGAAAATGCGCAACGATACCACACTTTCAGATTTATTGACCGCCGATGAATATGAAAAGGTAAGATCCTATTTCAGGAAGAATGGGAGTATGATTCCGTTTTCTATGCTGGAAACTTACAAGCCAATGCTTACAGCTTCAACCCTGATGCAGTCCAATATGAACTGTAAAACTGTGGCTGTAGAACAAATGGTAATGAGGGAAGCAAAAGCAAACAGAAAAGAAATTAAAGGCCTTGAAACAATGTCATATCAGCTTAGTATATTCGATAGTATTCCTTATAAATTCCAGGCCCAGCAATTACTACAGTTTGTTGAAAATCTTGATTCATCCGAATCCCAATCAAAAGAATACGAAGAACTGGTCATGGCCTATAAGGCTCAGGATCTAAACAAGATGGCAGAGTTGACAAATAAAGAGGTTATGGGATTTGGCAATTTCACAGATGTCCTTCTCTATAATCGTAATAAAAATTGGGTAGCTAAACTCACTGGTTTAGTCAATAATCAGTCTTTAGTCATTGCCGTTGGTGCCGGGCATTTGCCGGGTGAAAAGGGGGTGATCAATTTACTGCGTTTAGCAGGTTATAAAGTTGAACCAATCGAAAATAAAATGAACAAGTGGAAAGAAAGAACACTGTAAAACTATCCAAAAGCTGCGTCAGACAACTGTTTTAGATAGTAATATATTCCATCAGGCCAGTAATACATGACATTGTTTCAGGTAGCGTATTCGTCTAATTTAGCTCCCTAATAGGGCTATGAAAATGCTTTCTCTTGTAATTGAGAAAGCGGATTTATTAATGATCCTTTAATAAACGAAATCGCTTATGAAGCAATTATTGCTTGCCATGGGTACAACCTTCATTGTTGCTACCCCAATTATGGCCAGTCCTTACTTCGATTTTTGGCCATCAGAAACTTCTAAATTCTTCCAAAACAAAATTGTCACCGGTAAAGTTACCAATGAAAATGGAGAGCCTTTAGCTGGGGTTACAGTCCAGGTTAAGGGTTCAAATGTTGCCGTGGTCACTGGAGCTGACGGTTCTTTCAGTGTTGATGTGCCAGGTAACGTATCAGCGCTTGTGCTCAGTTATGTAGGGATGGAAACCCAGGAAGTGAGTATTACTGGTAGATCTACAATACAGGTACAGATGAAAGGACTTGGTAACACGCTTTCCGATGTAGTTGTGGTGGGGTATGGCACTCAAAAAAGGGCCAACCTGACAGGTTCTGTTGCTTCGGTAAAAGGGGAGGTATTGACGCAACGTCCTGCGCCCAATGCGGCTAACCTATTGCAAGGTAGGGTAGCTGGTTTACAAGTAACACAACCCTCTGCAGAACCTGGGCGGGATAATCCCGATTTATTAATCAGGGGACGAGGGTCTTTTTCCGGAGGTACCAGTAATTCACCTTTAGTATTGATTGATGGTGTAACGGGATCTTTAAACAACCTGTCGCCCGATGATATCGAAAATATTACCGTATTGAAAGATGCAGCTTCTGCCTCTATATATGGAGCCAGGGGCGCCAACGGTGTGATATTAGTTACCACTAAAAAAGGGCGAAAAGGTCAAACTGTTGTGAATTACAGGCTGAACGTAGGGCGGCATGCCGCCATTGGCTTGCCGGACCTGATTACTAATTCCGCCGAGTATATGACCTTATTTAATGCGGCTGCAAAGAGAAGCGGACTGGATTCTATTGCTACATGGTATCGCCCGGAAGAAATTGATGCTTATAGGAATGCTACCGACCGTAATCAGTTTCCCAATTTTGACGCCATTGATTATTATTTTAAACCGGCACTGGTTCATAATCATAATATTTCCGTATCCGGCGGAGGAGACAGAAGCACCTTCAACCTTTCATTGGGCTATTTAGACCAGGATGCCTTTTTTAAACAATATAAATTCAAAAGGTACAATGCCTTGTTGAATTATTCCAACCAGATCAGTGACAGAGTAACGGTTGGAACCATCATGAATCTTACCTACAAGGATCGCCAGGAGCCGCCTGTAACCAGCCAGTTCATGGCATTGACTGTTTATGCCACAGGGCCCCTTTACGGTCCTTACCTGCCTGATGGCAGTGGCCGCGTAGCATCGAAAGCTTACAACCGGGAAGGAAGAAACCGCAATGTTTCGGAATACTACTTAATGGGCGACCAGTACACCAAAGAATACAATGCCAACGCCCAGGCATATGTAGATGTAAAGTTGTTGAAAGGATTGACCTGGTCATCAAAAGTAGCTGTAAACTATACGGATGAATTTTTTAAAATGCACCAGGTGCCATACCAGGCTTACCTGACGCAGGAAAAAGATCCTAATACCGGGGATTACAGAATGGTAACCTTTGGTCCTGATATTCTGGGTGTAACCGACCAATACACTAAATCAATTACACCAACAGTTTATTCTACTTTAAACTATAATACAACAATTGCTAACGATCACGACATTAGTGCACTGGCTGGTTATGAGCAATTAAGTTTTAGAATTCAATCATTGAGAGTTAGAAGGCAGAATTCGGCTACACCAGCCATAGATGAATTAGGTGGTTATTCCTCTTCCACTCAATTTGTGAATGTGGGACATCCCCGTCTTCCAGGATTACCTGCACCTTCCGCGTGGGCTATGCGGTCTTTATTTGGACGTGTGAACTATAGCTACAAAGGCAAATACTTACTGGAAGGAAATGTTCGCTATGATGGAACTTCCAAAGTATCGCCCGATTATCGCTGGGGTGTATTTCCTTCTGTATCTGCAGGATGGTTGGTTTCAAGAGAGAACTTTTTCCGCGACAGGTTAAATAAGATCAACCATCTGAAGCTGAGAGCTTCTTATGGTACACTGGGCAACCAGGATATTGGTACTTATCTTTATCAAAACACCCTGGATATCAGTGGCGGTTATCCGTTTGGGAATTCAACATTTACACAAGGCGCAGTAGTGAATTCCTTCAGGGATCAAAGCATCCAGTGGGAATCAACCCGCATTATCGATTTAGGTCTTGATCTGAATGCCTGGAACGGATTGCTGGGTATCAATTTTGATTGGTTTCGTAAAACAACATTCGACATTTTAGCTTCTCAACCTATTCCACTTAGCCTTGGATTGAACGCTCCAACTTTCAACAATGGCAAGATGCGCAACCAGGGTATTGAACTGGAGCTTACGCATCAGAACAGGATCGGAGAGGTTACCTATGGTGTTAATGCCCTGGTTTCATCTTACAAAAACAAGGTGCTGGAAATAACAGTACCCAGTAAGGGTTCTACCATTAGAGATGTGGGTCACCCTTATGACGCTCATTTCCTGTATGTATGGGATGGTATTTTCCAACAATCAGATATTGGTGATTCCAAAGTGCCGAAGCATGCTTCAAATCCTAATCCACAACCTGGCGATTTGAAAATGAAAGATGTGGATGGCGATGGAGATGTTGATGCCGACGACCGTGCGGTAGTTGACGGTGTTTACCCGGATTATAGTTATTCATTTGGTTTGAATGTTGGTTATAAAGGTTTTCACCTGAATGCGTTCTTCCAGGGCGTTGAAGGAATTAAATCCAGGCAAACTGGTTGGGGCGTTGATCCTTTTACCCAAGGTACAGCACCAACCACGAAATGGAGAAATGCCTGGACGCCACAAAACCCGACGAACAGCATGCCTGCTATTTATGCAGGAAGCTATGTTGGTGTAACCAGCTATCAATCTTCTACATATTACTTGCAGGATGCATCTTACTTACGCCTGAAAAACATTGTTTTATCATACACGCTGCCAAAATCATTGATATCAAAAATCAGGTCAAAAGAGCTGACTGTATATGTATCTGCTGACAACCTGTTTACCATTACTGATTTTGAATTCGGCGATCCGGAAAGAACTAGCGCCTCTTTGGGTACTCCTCTTTATCCGCAAGCCCGTATTTTAAATGCAGGATTAAATGTTAAATTCTAAAAAGAAAATCAATGCGCACAAAAAATAAAATTTCACTTTGGGCAGCTGCCATTATGATGATGGCTGGGGTGTCCTGCAAAAAAGATTTTTTAGACAGAAACCCATTGGATAGCCCTTCAAGTGGTACCTTCTGGACGTCTGAAAGCGATGTCCAAACAGCGCTGGCGGGTGTTTATTCACGGTTACAGTCCAACTTTCTTGGTTATCAAAGGGTTTATCTTGAAGGTTTAAGCGATAATGCCTATACAGATCCAGCTAATCCCATTCTCGGGAATCTGACCATACTGACTACCGGTGGTATGACATCCTCAGCGGGCACGTTGTCAAACTTTTATAGTCCGCCACACAGGCTGATCACTTCAGCTAATTACTTTTTGGATAATGTAGATAAGGCACCCATCAGTGACGCAAAGAAAGCTGTTGTTAAGGCTGAAGTAAGATTTTTAAGAGCTCTTGCCTATTTTGATTTGGTACAGAATTTTGGTGATGTCATTGTTTACGATCATTTCTTTTCAACTATTGAAGGAGCTAAAATAGCTAAGAGCCCAAAAGACCAGGTTTATGCCTTTATCAATGAAGATCTGGATTTTGCCATTGCCAATTTACCCGACATTGGATACAATGGTCATGCGGTGAAAGGCTCTGCGCAAGGTATTAAAGCCAGGGTGTTGCTCACCCAGCAGAAATTTGCTGACGCCGTACCCATTTTACAGCAAATCATTGCTTCAGGAAAGTTTGGTTTGTCTAACGATTATGCTGCATTATTTAAGACATCGGGGCAAGCTATTAACAACGTGAATGTGAATAAGGAAATCATGTTTTCTACTCAATACCTGGCACCAGACAATATTCAACGGAACCTTCAGGGTATGGATTTGGAGCTAGGGAGTTATTCCCAGGTGCAACCATATAAGGACCTGGTGGATGAATATGAAATGAAAGATGGACAGCCTGCCAGCCAGTCTCCTCTATATGATCCCACCAATCCGTATGCAAACCGTGATCCCAGATTGGATTTGACTATCAAATTGCCGGATGAAGTTTGGAAGAATCCTGCAGGGGAAGTATGGACGCCAACAACTGCTTCAAGTACAGGCTTCGTTATGGAAAAGTATGTGGATCTTTCACGTGCGCCATTTAATCCAAGTAAAACATCGATTCTTACAGACCAAGATTATATCCATTTGCGCTACGCTGATATCTTGTTAATGTATGCAGAAGCAAAGAACGAGGTGAGTGGTCCGGAAGCATCACTATATGATGCTCTTGACCAGGTGAGACAAAGGCCGGGTATCAATATGCCGAAAGTGGATCAAGCTACTTATAATACAAAAGAAAAGCTGCGTGATTTCATTCGCCACGAAAGACGGATAGAGTTAGCACTGGAAGGACAGAGATACAACGATCTGAAACGCTGGAACATAGCACACATCAAACTGCCCACATTAAAAACACCGGCTGGAACGCCATTAGTTTTTGAGCAGAAGAACTATGTGTTGCCCTTCCCGCAATCAGAACTGGATAATAACCCTAATCTCGTACAAAACTCTGGTTATTAATTTTTTAAATAGTGATTTAATAAAAGGTAGTATTAAAACGTCAAACGTGAAATCCACTTTTTTCATGTTTGGCGTTTCACTTTTGAAAACCTTCATGTTAGTCAATTAGAATGCAATGTTAAATCTCAAAAAAGAGACACCATTCCACCAAAACTATATTTCCTTTGATAGCTCATTTAGTACTATTTCGTTTTATCAGATGTATAAGGTTTCTGTTACTGTTTTGCTTGTCCTCCTCTCATCTTTAGGTTTTTCGCAAAAGTTAGAAGTTAAAAACCTCGAATGTGAAAGCCGCACCAATCCGTTAGGTATAGAATCCCTTTCCCCAAGATTAAGCTGGGAACTGCAATCGGAGCAACATAATGTAATACAGACAGCTTACCGCATTTTGGTTGCAGATAATCCGGAATCTTTGCAAAAGTCTTCGGGTAATATTTGGGATTCGAAGAAAGTATCATCAGATGCTTCAATACAAGTAGCTTTTGCTGGGAAAAAATTACAGCCCGCGAAAACCTATTACTGGAAAGTAAAGGTCTGGGATAACTCTGCTAAATCATCAGCTTGGAGTAAAATAGCAACCTTCACAACTGGGTTATACAATGTAAATAACTGGAACAATGCAAAATGGATAGGATATGAGGATATGCCTGATTCCTTGCGTGTTCCACAGGGTACGTATGCTCCTGCAAAAAGTTTAGGCAACAAAGCACTGCAAAGGCCGGTAGTTCCTTTGTTCCGCAAGGAGTTCAACGTTTCTAAAAAAGTATCCAGTGCAATTGCCTTTATTAGCGGACTTGGACAATATGAAATGAATATCAACGGCAAAAAAGTTGGTAACAGTTTCCTGGCACCTGGATGGACCGATTATGAAAAAAGATGTTTGTACAATTCTTATGATATAACAGACCTTGTAAACAATGGTCAAAATGCAATTGGTGTAATTGTAGGTAATGGTTTTTACAACATTAATCGCGAAAGGTATTATAAGGTAGCTATTGCTTTTGGCATGCCAAAGATGATTTGTAGAATAAAGCTAACTTTTGTTGATGGCACTACATCAGATATTGTCTCAGACGCAACCTGGAAAACAGCACCATCTCCAATTACGTTTGCGAGCATTTATGGTGGAGAAGATTACGATGCCCAATTGGAACAGCAAGGCTGGGATACGCCAAAGTTTAGTGATACAGATTGGAAGTATGCATTGCTGGTAAAACCCCCGAAAGGCCAGCTACAGGCAGAAATAAGTTATCCGGTAACCGTTAAAGATGTTTTTAATGCAAGGACTGTTATGCACCCAGAGCCAAACAATTATGTTTATGACTTTGGCCAGAATGCATCTGCTATTATTGAAGTAAAGGTGAAAGGAAAAAAAGGGCAGACCATTAAATTAATACCTGCAGAATTACTCAACGACAAAAAATTGGCAAATCAAAATGCAACGGGTAAGCCTTACTATTTCAGTTATACATTAAAGGGTGATGGTATAGAAACCTGGAGGCCCCGGTTTACCTATTATGGATTTCGCTTTGTGCAGGTAGTAAACGCTGTGCCAGATACTGCAATAAATGCAAATGACCTTCCAAAGATAATAGGTCTTCAATCCTTGCATACCTCTACTTCTGCCTCGGAAGCAGGAACGTTTGAATGTTCTAATGAATTGTTCAATAAAACCAATACACTCATTAAATGGGCGATACAAAGTAATGTACAAAGTGTAATAACAGATTGTCCACACCGGGAGAAGTTAAGTTGGTTGGAGCAAGATCATCTTGTTGGATCTTCAATACACTACAACCTGGATATTTATCATCTGTTTTGCAAGTTAGTTTACGATATGATGGATGCACAAACTGAAAATGGTTTGGTCCCAAATACAGCTCCTGAATATTTGGTATTCGATGATGAATTTGGTCGTAAATGGGGCTTTGGCTATAGGGATTCGCCCGAATGGGGCAGTTCATCAATAATTCTGCCCTGGCTTATTTATAAATGGTATGGCGATAAAAACATGATGCGTGAAGCCTTTCCTATGATGAAAAAATATATAGCCTATCTGGGAAGCAAAGCAGATAACCACATTATAACACATGGCCTTGGTGATTGGTATGATAATGGTCCTAAACGACCGGGCTTTTCACAATTAACACCCAATGGTATTACCGCTACTGCTATTTACTATTATGATTTGAATATATTAAGCAAAATGGCTGCTATGCTTAATGATCATAAAGAGGCTGAAAGACTGGCTCAGTTAGCAAAAGGAGTGAAAAAAGCTTTTAATGAAAAGTTCTTTAATGAGGAAACCAAACTGTATGCATCTGGTAGTCAAACAGCTATGGCAATGCCTTTAAGCCTGGGTTTGGTAAACGATGAGGATAAGCCGGCAGTATTTAAAAACCTGGTGGATTCTATCATCTATTCAGGTAAGAAAATAACTGCAGGCGATGTAGGCTTTCACTTTTTGGTGCAAGCACTTACTGAAGGTGGCGCCTCCCAACTGCTTTATGACATGAATTCTCGTGATGATGTTCCTGGATATGGATACCAACTGAAAAAAGGGGCAACTGCTCTAACTGAATCATGGCAAGCCTTGGAGGTTGTTTCTAATAATCACTTAATGCTCGGACATATCATGGAATGGTTTTATAGTGGTCTTGCAGGAATCAGGCAATCTGATAGTTCTGTAGCATACAAAGAGATTATTATTGATCCACAGGTTGTTGGTGACCTTACCTTTGTAAAAGGTTCTTTTCAAACACCATATGGTATGATAAGCAGTGAATGGAATAAGAAAGACGGTGCTTTTTCACTCAATGTCAAAGTACCTGCAAATACAACAGCAATAGTTTATTTACCTGCTTTCACTCAAAATAAAATTACCGCAAACGATCTTCCTTTAAATAAAGTAAAGGGTGCTAAGTTCATAGGCTATAAAGACAGGAAGGCGATAGTTAAAATAGGCTCTGGAAATTATCAGTTTGAAGTATCAGGAGAATATCAGTATGTGGTTCACTAATACTGTAGTAAAAGTCTGTTAGTAAATCATTAACCATTGACAATTCACCATTCACGCCAAAAATCTCATTGATGAAACGATATTTTTTATCATCATTATTGTTGCTCCTATTAGCTCCTGTTTTTGCTCAAAACCAGGTGAAAAAGGCAACAAGTACAAATAGTGTTGCATATAACAATCTTTATAAAAGTTTTAAAACGCCTCCTGAATCTGCCAAACCTTGGGTGGTGTGGTACTGGATGCAGGCAAGCGTTTCCAAAGCAGGAATTACTGCTGATCTTGAGGCCATGAAACAGGCTGGCATTGGAGGAGCTTACCTGATGCCGATAAAAGGCGCAACCAACCCTCCCTTGTTTACCCCTGTCGTTGAGCAATTAACACCTTTATTTTGGGATATGGTTCGTCACTCCATGAAGGAGGCTGATCGTCTGGGATTGAAAATGGCCATGCATGCTTGTGATGGTTTTGCTACTGCAGGTGGCCCATGGATAACACCGGATATGTCCATGCAAAAACTTGTGTGGACAGAAACATTCGTAGAAGGAGGTAAGTTATACAATGATATTTTATCTCAACCTAAAACAGTCGAAAATTACTATCGCGATATTGCCATTTTTGCTTTTCCAACGCAGGAAGACTACCATCTTTCTTCTTATACCGTAGTGCCTAAAGTCTCTACAAGCAAACCTGGAATAAATGCACAATTTCTTGTTCAAGAGGGTAATAAGGAATTCTTCAGGAGTAATGATTCCTGCTGGATTGAATATGCCTTTGATCAGCCTTTTACTTGCCGGTCGTTAAAGATTACATCTGATGGCAGGAATTATTATGCAAACCGTTTTCGGATCGAAGTAAGCGACGATGGTAAGAACTATAGAACCATCACCAAATTGGATGCACCGCGCCATGGATGGCAGGATAATGCTGCTGAAATGACACATGCCATTCCGCCTACTACTGCCCGGTATTTCCGTCTTATCTATACCTCTGAAGGCGCAGAACCAGGAGCCGAAGACTTGGATGCTGCCAAGTGGAAGCCGATCCTGAAAGTTGCTGGTATTGAGCTTTCAGGTGCTCCGAGAATTCACCAGTATGAAGGCAAAACAGCCGAAGCCTGGCGCATTAGTAAACGCACAACCGGCGACCAATTGCCTGATGCACTTTGTGTGCCTATGGAAAATATGATCAACCTGACAGCACGGATGGATAAGAAAGGCCGGTTGAATTGGAATGTTCCTGCTGGTAAATGGACCATTTTGCGTATGGGTCATACATCAACAGGTAAAACTAATTATATTGGAGGAAAAGGCGTAGGGCTGGAGTGTGATAAGTTCAACCCAAAAGCGGCAGAGGTCCAGTTCGATGGCTGGTATGGAGAAGCCATTCGTCAGATCGGGCCTACGCTGGCCTCGCGTGTTTTGAAGTTGTTCCATTTAGATAGTTGGGAATGTGGCAGTCAGAACTGGTCACCTGTTTTCCGTGACGAGTTCAAACGCCGGCGTGGTTACGATATCCTGCCTTACTTACCTGTAATGGCTGGTATACCTGTTGAAAGTGCTACTGTTTCAGAACGGTTCCTGCATGATTTACGACAAACGATCTCCGAACTGGTAACAGATAATTTTTACACCACAATGGCAAAGCTGGCACACAAGCACGGGGTTTCATTTGTTAGTGAAAATGTTGCTCCCACCATGGTCAGTGATGGTATGCAGCATTTTTCAATTGTGGACATTCCAATGGGAGAATTCTGGTTGCGCAGTCCCTCACATGATAAGCCAATGGATATGCTGGACGCGATTTCTGGTGCCCACATCTATGGTAAGAATATCATCCAGGCGGAAGCTTTTACACAACTGCGCATGGCCTGGGATGAACACCCCGGAATGTTGAAGCCAATTGGTGATCGCAATTATGCATTGGGCATCAACAAGTTTGTTTATCACGTGTTCATGCATAATCCCTGGATGGATCGAAAACCTGGTATGACGTTAGATGGTGTAGGTCTTTATTTCCAGCGCGACCAAACCTGGTGGAAACCAGGTAGAGCATGGGTAGAATATGCTCAACGCTGCCAGGCTTTATTACAACAGGGAAAACCAGTGGTTGATATTGCTGTTTTTACAGGTGAAGAAATACCCCGCCGCGCATTGCTTCCAGATAGGCTGGTGACTACATTACCTGGAATATTTGGAAAAGAAATAGTTGATAGAGAAGCTGCAAGACTTGCCAACAAAGGATGGCCTACAAGGCAAAAACCTGATGGCGTAACACTTTCAGCTAATATGGCGGATCCGGAAAATTGGATCGATCCGTTAAATGGATATGCATATGATTCTTACAATAAGGATGCGCTCTTACGCCTGTCAAAAGTAAATAACGGCCGCATTGAACTTCCGGGAGGTGCCAGCTATGGTTTGCTGGTCATTCCGGGTGCACATGCTATGTCGCCCGATAGTCGTCTGATGTCACCTGAAGTAGCCAAGCAGATGCAACAACTGGTTAAGAATGGCGCAACCATATTGATCAATGATCGGCCTCAGTATGCACCTGGTCTTCAAAACTTTCTAAAGAGCGATCTTACGGTAAAAACAATAGCTAATGAATTATTTAGTGGTGAAAAGTTGAAGGAAAGCAAGGCTAGTACCGGCAATGTTGCGATGTGGCAATTAGGAAAAGGACGGATCGTAAAAGGTCCCTATCAGGCAAGCTCATTTGATATTTTGGGTATAGCGAGAGATCTGGATGCAAAAGAAACAAATGGTGAGCGTGCAAAGAATATTGCATGGACGCACCGCACCGGTGCTGACTTTGACATTTATTTCATTTCAAATCAACAGGAAAAAGAACGGATCATAGAATTATCATTGCGGGTAACTGGCAGGCAGCCTGAAATATGGGATCCGGTAACAGGTGATGTGTACAACTCAAAAACCTGGAGCCTTCAAAAAGGTCGCACTATACTACCATTGAAATTGGCTCCTAACGGATCAACTTTTATTGTTTTAAGCAAAAAAATGACTGCTAAGGAAAGTAAATCAGGAAAAAACTGGTCAGAGTCAATAACAGTACAAACCTTGGATACAAAATGGGCAGTTTCTTTTGATTCAGCTAATGGAGGGCCCAAAGAAAAAGTAATCTTTAATGAATTAAGCGACTGGAGTAAGAATAGCGACTCAAGTATTCGGTACTATTCTGGATCTGCAGTATATACACAACGCTTTCAATGGAATGGAACCAAAATAAAAGACCGCCTATATCTTGATTTAGGCAAAGTTGCCAATATAGCAGAAGTAAAGCTTAATGGTATTCCATGCGGCATCGCCTGGACATACCCTTACAGGGTTGACATCACCAAAGCTATAAAGCAAGGTTCAAACGAGTTGACTATAGAAGTAACTAACACATGGGCCAATCGCATGATTGGTGACCACAGATTACCGGAAGAAAAAAGAATTACAAGAACAACTGCCCCTTACCGTCTTGAAGGAAAGCCCTTATTGGAAGCAGGTTTACTTGGACCTGTTGTTATTGTAGCTGAAATTAAACAATAATATATGTCAAATAAAAAACCATCAAGTTGTAATCTGCACTTCCTGATGGTTTTTTTATTCCTGATATGACTTGGTTATTGAAATATTAAGCAGCCTGAACAGCTTCTACTTGTTTCAGTAATTGTATTTCAGCCAATAACTTTACTTCATCACTTAACAATACACCACCAGTTTCAGTTACAGCATTGAACGTTAAGCCAAAGTCCTTTCTATTAATTTTCCCGTTTAAGCTAAAACCGGCTTTGGTATTGCCCCATGGGTCCTTTACAATGCCAGAGAATTCTACCTTCAATACCACTTGCTTGGTAACTCCTTTGATCGTAAGGTCACCTGTTAATTCATAGTCTTCATCAGATTTTTTATTGAAACTGGTAGAGACAAATTTCAACTGTGGAAATTTATCTGCTTCAAAAAAATCAGCAGTTTTCAGGTGCTGGTCTCTCTGCTCATTGTTCGTCGAAATAGAATTCACATCTGCAGTAAATACAATGGAAGCGTTGGTAAAGTTATCATCGTCTGCTTCTACAGTTCCTTCAAAAGAGCCGAATTGCCCGGTAACATTTGTCACCATCAAATGTTTTACTTTAAAAAGCACTTCGGTATGTGCAGCATCAATTACCCATTTTGTTTTAGCCATACTGTTTAATATTTAAGTTTTATTAATTTATTGTGTCGAAACATTTATTGTTGTAACAAATGTTATGCTAAAAAAATTACCCTCTCATTTTGTCCAGTAAAGAACTCATGCGATCAGCTTCCTGTTCTGTAATTCTTTGTTTGATATCTGCTAGGAAATGTTGCAGTGGCTTTTCCAGAACCTTCAGCAGTTTCAATCCTTCTTCTGTAATATACACATCCATCTTCCTGCGGTTTTCTTCACACAGATGGCGCTTTACCAATCCCTTATGTACCAATTTGTCCAACAGTCTCGTTACATCATTGCCTTTGTCAATCATCACTTCTTTAATATGTCCGGGAGAGGTAGGGTTTGGATGCTTGCCCTTCAATATTCTTAGTACATTATAATGTTGAGGCAGTATATCGTATTGCTTTAAAAGGCCGTTTTGTGCATCCCGTAACCAATTGCTTGTGAACAGCAAATTCACCACAAGCTTTTGGTACACATCACTAAACTTCGATTGTTGTTTTATCGCCTTTTCAATTTCCATAACACAAAGTTACTAAAAACAACATTCGTTACAACAACTATTGTGTTAAACATTTGTTTACAATCCTGCTCCGTCTACTCATAACTCATTCACCAATTACCACCACCGCAATACTTACCAAAACAAGGCTTGTAATAACCGTCATTGTCGGATTTAATTTTTAACTTGTGCCGCCAAGGAAAGCAGTTGCATATGAAACAAGTACAAAAGGGCGGATCGCACAAGAATGTCTGGCATGGTGTAGGGCGACAGCGTATCGAGATCCCGAAATCTGTTTTAAAATCAAGGGTACAAAACAATCCCTGGTTAAAGCAATTATATGTTTGCAGCCTTGGATTTTATCCCAAAGCCGAAGGCCATTACACCTATCGCAAAAAGGGATTGTCGGAAAACTTTTTGTTTTATTGTATTGACGGACAAGGATGGTATAAAATAGGAGACAAGCAATACAAGGTCGGGCCCTTCGAATTTTTTATCTTACCACAAAATGTAGAACACGCTTACGGCAGTTCAGAGCATAATCCCTGGAGCATTTACTGGGTACACTTTGGAGGAGAAACATTGCCACATTTCAATTCAATGCACACTGTGCAGGAGCACTTTAAACCTTATTACATAAAGAGTAGCGAAGAGATCTTTTCAGTTTTTTCCCGCATGTATAGAACACTGGAGCTTGGTTACAGTATAGACAACCTGATGTTTGCTAACATGTGTTTATCACATTTTATCTCTTTATTTATTTATAATGCCCGGCATTATCAGGTAAAAACAGATGAAAAGGCAGATACAATTGATAGTGCGATTCTATATATGCAGGAACACATCAAGAAGAACATTTCATTAAATGAACTAAGCAAACAATATAACTATTCACCTTCCAGGTTTTCAAATCTATTCAAACAAAAAACAGGTTACGCGCCTATTGATTATTTTATACAAATGAAAATGCAGAAGGCCAGCCAGGAACTGGATTTTACAGATAAACCCATAAAAGAAGTTGCTATTGATCTTGGTTTTGATGATCCTTATTATTTCTCTCGAAGGTTCAGTAAAATTATTGGCATGTCGCCGACAAAATACCGCTCTATTAAGAAAGACTGATAGCTGGTACAAATGATATTACTAATGCCAGCCACAAAGCTTTTTGCATTGAGTTTATTGTATTCAAATAATAAATAGTCAAATAAAACCCATTAACCAATTAATACCTCAAGTTCTTAAACCCTTAAACCCTTTAAACTATAGTGTCCAGCTCACAAACAACCATGAAACATAAACTTTTTACTTCTTATATACAGGTACAAAGGATTTTACTCATACTTCTTATTATATGGATTGCTTCAACTGCAAGCTTTGCCCAAACAAACTTGCGAAAAGACATTTTATTAAATAACGGCTGGCGCACGATTGCAAATGATACCAATTCAAATGCTTTTGCAGGTTTTGAAAAGATAGGCTTTAAAGATCATTCATGGAAGCAAGTAGATGTCCCGCACAACTGGGATGCTTATGAGGGGTATCGCCGTATGAAACATGGCAATCGTCATGGTTATGCTTGGTACCGTAAATCATTTGCTACAAAAAAGGCTGATCCTGGCAAGCGCTATTTCCTGTTCTTCGAAGGGGTGGGCTCATATGCAACTGTATGGTTAAATGGAAAAAATGTGGGGCATCATAAAGGAGGCAGAACATCTTTTACATTCGATGTAACCCATGCATTGCAAAATGGTAATAATGTATTGGCTGTAAAAGCTGATCACCCTGCTATGATTAAAGACCTTCCCTGGCTATGTGGAGGTTGCTCTGAAGATCGTGGCTGGTCGGAAGGTTCGCAGCCATTAGGTATTTTCCGCCCCGTGCATCTGATCGAAACCAACTCAATACGTATAGAGCCTTTCGGTGTTCATATCTGGAACGATAAAAATATTTCTGCCCAATCTGCAAAACTTTTCTTCGAAACTGAAATAAAAAATTACAGTAATCAAAAGCAAACCATTCAGGTGGTCAACCGCTTTACAAACAAGGATGGAAAAATAGTTTTTGAAGTCAGAAAAAATATGACCATAGCGGCTGGTACAATTGGTAAATTAAAACAACAATCCCCGCAAATTACCAATCCTCATTTGTGGTCTGTGGAAGATCCCTACCTCTATACCATGATAACAGAGGTTAGTATAAATGGAAAGCAGCTTGACCGCATTAACACCCCTTATGGTATCCGCTGGATCGAATGGCCCATTGGAAAAAAGGGGGCGACCAATCAGTTCTTATTAAATGGCAAACCTGTGTTCATTAACGGCACTTGCGAATATGAGCACAATATGGGAAAAAGCCATGCTTTCGAAAATGAGCAGATCAAAGCCAGGGTAATGCAAATAAAAGCTGCTGGCTATAATGCTTTCAGAGATGCACATCAACCGCACAATTTATTGTACCAGGAATACTGGGATCAAATGGGAATACTGTGGTGGACCCAGTTTTCAGCCCATGCCTGGTATGACACGCCTGAATTCAAAGCCAACTTCAAAGAGCTATTGAAAGATTGGGTGAAGGAGAGAAGAAATAGCCCTTCCATCATTCTTTGGGGCTTGCAAAACGAGAGCAAGATCCCGGAAGATTTTGCAAAAGAATGCACCGAATTGATCCGCGAATTGGATCCTACTGCTTCTGAGCAGCGTAAGGTAACTACCTGCAATGGTGGCGAAGGTACAGATTGGAATGTACCGCAAAATTGGACGGGAACCTATGGTGGCAATCCTGCAGCTTATGGTGAAGATTTGAAAAGACAGATCCTGGTTGGTGAATATGGCGCCTGGCGAAGCCTTGACCTGCATACTTCTGGTCCTTTTCAGCAAAATGGTGTGTATAGTGAAGACCGTATGACCCAATTGATGGAAATGAAGGTCAAACTGGCCGAATCCGTAAAGGACAGTGTTGCCGGCCATTTCCACTGGCTGTTCAATACACATGATAATCCGGGCAGAATTCAGGGCGGCGAAGCCTATCGGGAATTGGACAGGATTGGACCCGTCAACTATAAAGGACTTTTCACTGCCTGGGGCGAGCCTGTAGATGCATATTATATGTTCAGGGCCAACTATGCACCCAAAGAAAAAGAACCAATGGTCTATATTGTCTCCCACACCTGGCCCGATCGCTGGACAACCACAGGCAAAAAAGACAGTATCATTGTGTATTCCAATTGCGACGAAGTAGAGCTGTTCAATGATATGCAAACAGTTTCCCTGGGCAAAAGAACGCACAATGGTGTAGGTACACATTTTCAGTGGGATGGTGTGAACATCCAATACAATATTCTCTATGCGGAAGGAAGGGTAGGAGGTAAAGTAGTTGCCAGGGATACTATTGTTCTGAATCATTTGCCCGGTGCACCTCATTTCAATGATTTATTTAAAAAAGCAAAACCAATAACAACCCCAGTTCCGGGTTACAACTATCTCTACCGTGTGAACTGCGGTGGACCAGATTACATTGATGCTAACGGCAACCTTTGGATGGCTGATAAAAAAAGAAGCGGTTCCCAAACATGGGGTTCTCACTCCTGGACAAACAATTTTGAAGGCTTACCTGCTTTCTTTGCATCCCAGCGCTGGTCCAAAGATCCTGTCAAAGGCACAACAGATTGGCCGCTTTTCCAAAGCTTCCGCTACGGCCTAGACAAACTGCGTTATGAATTCCCTGTTCCCGATGGTGAATACCTTGTTGAACTATATTTTTCCGAGCCCTGGTATGGAACAGGTGGTGGATTGGATTGTAGTGGATGGCGCCTCTTTGATATAGCTGTAAACGATCAAATTGTAATCAAAAACCTGGACATCTGGAAAGCCGTTGGCCACGATGCAGCTCTGAAAAAGACCGTTAAAGTAAAAGTAACCGGTGGGCTGCTACAGATTCATTTTCCAAAAATTGCTTCAGGACAGGCAATTATTGCTGCCATTGCAATTGCCTCGCAGAATAAGAGTTATAAACCTGCTCCTTCCATTTCATTAATTAAAGACTTTAAAGCCATTCATAAACGAGCCAATGGCTGGAAAACAAGATCATGGCTCAATACCGGTGACAAGGTCTTTGTTGATGAGGAAACTGCTTTCAGCTCCTTGCCGCCAATTTTATATGGCGCGGAATGGATTCAAACAAGCAGCAACGCAAAACCAGCAAATGGAGATAATCTGGCTAGTTTCACCATTACCGAAACCTCAGATATATACATTGCATTGGAAGAAAACCTGGTAAATAGGCCCGCATGGTTGCAAGAATATGCCGATGCCAAAAAAACAATCGAAACCTCCAAGAATGGTGGATCTAAATGGAATTTATATGCAAAACGTTTTACAAAGGGAGCTATTATCAATTTAGGCAGCATTGATGCACTGGAAATGTATTCTGTATTTGTAATCCCCGCAACCACCATTGAACCAGCTTACGACCTGAAACCCACTACCAGGTACGAAGCGGAAACCGCAAGCCTCAAAGGTGCTGAAATTGCTCCGGAACCACATTTAAATAAGAAATATGTAGTTTCCGGAATTAACAATAATAACGCTATCGAATGGCAGATCAATGTGGGCGTTGCCGATATGTATGCACTTCGTTTTCGCTATATCAATCACACTGGCAAAACAGTCTCCATGCAAATGAAACTCCAGGCTGCTGATGGAACACTGATGCATGAAGAGAACCTGCAATTTTCACCTACATCAGAAAAATGGGCTACCTATGATAGCTCTACTGGTACCACCATCAATGCTGGAAATTATAAAGTCATTTTAAGCTCAAATGGAGATAAAAAATTAGGAATTGATTACTTAGAGGTGCAGTAAACGGTCCTTAACTTTCTGCTTTTAGATTATCGGTTAAAAAAGAATGACAACTGAATGGTCCAGTCATGAAGTTAGTTAAATAGTCCATTATGTTAGTAGATTCTTATATTGTTAAGGCCTTTAATAGTGAGAACTTTATAAAATGAAGTAACTCATTTTTCATACAGCAATTATAGTTTAACGGGGGATTGGTTTTCCGATTCCCCCTTTTATTTTAAGATGAAGGTGAACAAGGAACCTGAACGTTGTTGTTGATTAATTTTTTGAATCTTTATAAATAATGAGACACTTATTTTCTTTCAAAACGTTGATGTTGATTGTAGCGGTTGTGAATTGTACTTTTAGCCAGGCACAAACAAGCAATCAGTCTGCATTTACAACAAGCAAACTGAAGTTGTACACTGATTACTTTAATTCCATTGATACGGAAACGGTCAGGAATTTTGTGCCTAATGATCTGGCATATCAGTGGTTGTCAAAAAATGTTCCTCTTTTTGAATGCCCCGACAGTGTTTTAGAGCGCACTTATTACTACCGATGGTGGGCCTTGCGCAAGCACCTTAAAAAGACGCCTGATGGTTTTATTTTTACCGAATTCATTACACCGGTTGGACATGCAGGAAAGTATAATTCCGTAAGCAGTGCATTGGGGCACCACATTTACGAAGGTCGCTGGCTGCGTGATCCTCAATATATGAAAGATTATATTTCCTTCTGGCTGTATGTTGATAAGAAAACCCCTAAGCCACACCTGCATGCATTCAGTAGCTGGCTTCAGAACGCTGTGTACAACTGGTATCTGGTATCTCAAGACAAAGATTACATACAAAATTTATTACCTGCCTTGCATGAAGACTATATGCAATGGGAGGCTGAAAAGGGTTTACCCAATAAAATGTTCTGGCAGTACGATGTTCGTGATGCAATGGAAGAATCTATCAGCGGTTCCAGGAAGTTAAAGAATGTTCGGCCAACCATCAACAGCTATATGTATGGAAATGCTGTAGCCATGGCTCAAATGGCCTCAGTGGTTAATAATGATACACTGCAGAAGAAGTATGAACAAAAAGCTACGGATCTGAAAAAATTGGTACACCAACAACTTTGGGATGATACGGCTTCCTTCTTCAAGGTGCAATATGAGAATGGAAAGCTTTGTGACGCAAGGGAAGCCATTGGTTTTATCCCATGGTACTTCAATTTACCTCATGATGAAAAGAAATATGCAAAGCAATGGGATCAGATCATCGATACCGCAGGCTTTGACGCTCCCTGGGGGGTAACTACGGCAGAAAGAAGGCATCCGCTTTTCCGTACCCATGGTTCTGGACATGGCTGTGAATGGGATGGTGCAGTTTGGCCATTTGCCACTACTCAAACATTAAGAGGTTTATCTAATTTGCTTACGCAATACAAACACAAAGGCAATATGACTCCTGAAGTCTTTTATAGTGAATTGTATACCTATGCCTGGTCACATCAAAAGCGAGGATTACCGTACCTTGGTGAGTACCAGGATGAGAAGACTGGCTACTGGCTGAAAGGTGATAACCCGCGCAGCAGTTATTATAACCATTCAGCATTCGCCGATCTGATTATTAGCGATCTGATCGGATTAAAACCAAGAGCTGATAAAGTAATTGAAATACATCCTTTGATACCAAAAGGCAAATGGAACTGGTTCTACCTGGACAATGTACCTTATCATGGAAAATTGCTCACCATCCTTTGGGATAAAGATGGAAGTAAGTATGGCAAAGGAAGAGGTTTACGCATTTATGCTGATGGAAAAGAGATCTATAAAGGGAAGAAGTTAAAGCCTGTAACAGCCAAGCTATAAGTATAAGATATTCAAAGCTTATAAATTTTTAAATCTATTTTCATTCACTTTAAATAATAAACCAGCAATGAAGCTGTACCAAAGAACTTTAGTGATCTGTCTTGCGTTCTTATTATTTATTGCCAACTTAAATGCTCAATCTTACTATAACGTATTAAAATATGGTGCTAAGAACGACAGTAGCAAAATTGCAACTGATGCTATTAAAAAGGCTATAGAAGCTGCATCTAGAGCAGGCGGCGGAACTGTTTATTTCCCGGCAGGAAAATACCTGACAGGCCCTATCCATTTAAAGAGCAACATTACCATATTTATTGATGCTGGTGCCGAATTGCACTTCAGTGATAATTTTGATCATTACTTGCCCATGGTGCCTTCCCGCTGGGAAGGAACTGACGTTATCAACTTTTCTCCCCTCTTTTATGCTTACAAAGCTGAGAATATCGCCATTCGCGGAAGGGGTCTTATTAATGGTAATGGTAGAAAATGGTGGAATTTTTCTGAGGGGTATAATGAAAAAAATCCCCGTTCTAAATGGCAACTGGAATTTGACCGTTTAAATCTAAACATTCTCAGACCTGATCTGAAAGGTTGGGTTGAACGTGGCTTTTTACGTCCCCCCTTTATTCAACCCATGTATTGCAAGAATGTGTTAATTGAAGGTATCACTATTGTCAATTCGCCCTTTTGGACTGTAAACCCAGAGTTTTGTGAAAATGTTACTATAGAAGGTGTTACGATCAACAACCCGAAATCACCGAATACTGATGGTATCAATCCTGAGTCCTGCAAATATGTGCACATATCTAACTGCCATATCAGTGTAGGAGATGACTGCATTACCATTAAGTCTGGTAAAGACTCTGCCGGACGTAAAATGGCAGCTCCTGCTGAAAACTATACTATCACCAATTGTACTATGTTATCTGGTCATGGAGGTGTGGTTATTGGGAGCGAGATGTCTGGCGGTGTAAAGAAGATAACTATTTCCAATTGCGTATTTGATGGTACAGACCGTGGTATCCGAATTAAAACCGCAAGAGGCCGTGGAGGCATAGTAGAAGAGATACGCGTAGATAACATAATCATGAAGAATATCCGCGATCAGGCAATTGTTCTGGATATGCAATATGCCAAAACGCAACCGGAGCCGGTTTCATCCAGAACACCGCAATTCCGCAATATTCATTTTAGTGATATTACTGCAGAAGTGAACCAAGCTGGTTTTATTAATGGACTAGAGGAAATGCCTATTGATAACATTACATTCAACAACATTAACATCAAGGCAAAAAGAGGGTTCACCATTAAACAAGCAAAGAACATTGAATTTCATAATGTACAAATTAACACGGCTGATGGTGCATCTATTATTGCAGAAAATGTATCCAGGATGGAAATAGAAGGAGTGAAGACTTTTCAACCACATGCAAATGTTCCGGTTGTTGATTTGACCAATGTTACTGATGCGTTTTTATATAATTCATTTCCTGTTATGGGTACTGATGTTTACTTAAAACTGAAGGGTGAGAAAACAAAAGGCATTACACTAAATGGAAATAACTTTCGCTATGTAAAAACACCGGTAGTAAAAGATAATACCGTAACAGAAGAAGTATCAACCCTTACAGCAAAAACTTCAGGTGAAAAGTAAAGTTTTATAGACTGAAAAGATGCAAATATTACGTTACATATCGTTGATGATTTTGGTTTTATTAGGTACAAACCTATCATCAATTGCGCAATCACAAAACCTAAAGCTATGGTATAAAGGTCCTGCAAAAAAATGGACAGATGCTCTGCCAATCGGTAACGGTCGTCTAGGGGGGATGATCTATGGTGGCGTACAGGAAGAACGAATTCAGTTTAATGAGGAAACACTATGGACCGATGGACCAAGAGATCATCATCGTGAAGGAGCTTCGCTGTATCTGGAACCCATACGTAAGTTACTTGCTGAAGGCAAACAGGCAGAGGCTGAAGATCTGGCAACAAAGCATTTCATGGGGAGAAAAAGTAATGAGGAAGGCTATGATTCATTAAAGAATATCTGGTTCCAATCGGTAAGAAAAGATACTGCACCATCTGCTTTTTCTTTTGATGATAGGGATTGGAAAGTGATGAACCTGCCTGCCGGTGAAGGTTGGGAATCCAGAGGACTGGAAGGAGAGGATGGTGCCATCTGGTTTCGCAGTTCATTTGATCTGCCAAAAGCTTGGGAAGGAAGAAACCTGATCATAGAATTAGGTCGTATTCGTGATCTTGATTTTACGTATATAAATGGTAAAGCAATTGGTACATCAGAAGGTATTACCAAAAACCGCCGTTACCTGATTCCTGCCTCTGTATTAAAAAAGGGTAAAAATGTTATTTCCATTCAAATTATCAACTGGTATGATAAAGGTGGTCTGATAGGAATTAAAAACTTTTCAAAAGGATTAATCGTTCGTCTGGAAAATGAAGATATCAGCAAGGGATTAGCATTAAATCCTGATTGGAAATACTGGATACAAAACAATACACCACCCATCTATCCGCAATTTGAAGCAAACTATCAGCCTTTTGGCGATCTGGTAATTAAATTTAAACACAAGGGAAAGGAGAATAATTACCGTCGTGAATTAGATATAGCTAATTCACTAGCGAGAACTATTTATACTATTAATGGTGTTACCTATACACGAGAATATTTTGCGTCTGCACCCCACCAAGCAATTCTCATGCGCTTTACCGCTAATAAAAAGGGCAGCATTAACCTATCGGCTTTATTGCAAAGCCCACATAAGCTTTCATCAACGAAAAAGATAGACAATCAGACACTGGCATTAAATCTTCAGGTACGTAATGGCGTCTTGAAAGGAACATCCTATCTAGGTGTGAAAACTACAAATGGAACAATAAAAGTTGATAATGATGACATTACTGTTGAAAATGCAGATGAAGCCATTTTCATTCTTACTGCTGCAACCAGTTACAAAAACTTTAAAGATGTATCAGGTAATCCAGAAGCTGTTTGCAGACAATCAATGCAATTTGTAAAACCAAAGAGTTATCAGGAAATTAAGGCTGCACATGTAAAGGATTATCAGCAGCTTTTCAACACCTTTTCAATCAACCTGGGTAAGAGTGTAAATGAGGCATTACCTACGGATGAAAGGATTTTAAAATTCAGTCCTGTTGCGGACCCTTCATTGCTTGCACTCTATATACAATACGCCCGGTATTTGTTGATCTCTTCTTCACGTCCAGGTACTCAGCCTGCCAACTTGCAAGGGATATGGAACAACTTATTGACACCACCTTGGGGCAGCAAGTACACTACCAATATCAACCTTGAAATGAACTACTGGCCTGCTGAAGTTCTAAACCTTTCTTCCTGCACAGAACCTCTGTTCCGGTTGATCGATGAAGCTTCCAGGGCAGGCAAACAAACTGCAAAAGCACATTACAATGCGCGTGGCTGGGTGTTGCACCATAATACTGACTTATGGCGTGGAACGGCTCCCATCAATGCCTCAAACCATGGTATATGGGTTACAGGAGCAGCCTGGCTTTGCCAGCATATTTGGGAGCATTACCTATTTACACAGGATAAACACTTCCTGCAGCAGCAATATCCCAAAATGAAGGAAGCTGCAACTTTTTTCCTGGATTTCCTGGTAAAAGATCCAAAGACTGGCTGGTTGATCAGCACCCCATCCAATTCTCCGGAACATGGCGGATTGGTGGCGGGACCAACCATGGACCACCAGATCATTCGGGAATTGTTTAGAAATTGCATAGCTGCATCACAGGTTCTGCAGACAGATGAAACTTTCCGCAAGCAGCTTCAGGAGAAAGTTGGGCTAATTACTCCGAATCAGATTGGCAAGTGGGGGCAATTACAGGAATGGTTGGAAGACAAGGACGATACGGCCAATAAGCATCGTCATGTATCACATTTGTGGGGTGTTTATCCAGGTACCGATATTACCTGGGATGATTCCGCTGCCATGATGAAAGCAGCACGGCAATCTCTTATTTACAGGGGTGATGAAGGTACTGGCTGGAGCCTTGCCTGGAAAGTAAACTTATGGGCCCGTTTTAAAGATGGCGATCATACTTTGCGCATTATCAATGGTTTATTGTCGCCTGCTGAAGGTGCATCTGGCAGCGAGCGGGGTGGGGTTTACCGCAATCTTTTTGATGCACATCCCCCCTTCCAGATTGATGGGAATTTTGGTGGTGCTGCCGGCATGGCTGAAATGCTATTGCAAAGTCATGCCGGTTATTTGGATCTGTTGCCCGCATTACCAAACGCTTTACCCAATGGAGAGGCGAAAGGGCTGTGTGCACGAAACGGTTTTGAGGTAGACTTACAATGGAAGTCTGGTCAGTTGCAGAAGGTAGAAGTCCTTTCTAAAAATGGTAAAGAATGTATATTGCGTTACGGTGAAAACGAAATCCGTTTTCTTACTGAAAAAGGAAAAGTATATTGTTTTGATAGTAGTTTGAAGAGAATTGGCAAAGATGTCGCCGGATTATTAAAAGGCAGTGAATAAATATTTTTTTACAATGAAAAGGTATTGTCTTGCATTGGATTTAAATGATGATCCGCAATTGATCAAGGAATACGAGAACTGGCACCGAAGTGAAAATTTATGGCCGGAAGTGAGACAAAGTATTAAAGAAAGCGGCATCATTGGTATGGAAATTTACCGTACCGGCAATCGCTTGTTCATGATCATGGAAACAGAAGACTCGTTCAGTTTTGAGGAGAAGTCAAAGATGGATGAAGGTAATCCAAAAGTAAAGCAATGGGAGGAACTTATGTGGAAGTATCAATTACGGCTACCATGGGCTAAGGAAGGCGAAAAATGGGTGCTAATGAATAAGATTTTTGAAATATAAAAAGTGGATTCCGGCGTTATATAGATGAGTTCAACCTCAAAATTTCCTTTTTCGTCGAAATATAGAAACCCAACATTTTATAAAGCAATAGTTTTAAGTTATAATCAATCCGATATCCAATAGAAAAATAGGCCTCAATATCCTTTTTAAAATCATTCAATCCGGTTGCCCTATGAAAACGAATAGCAATCGCTGTAAAAACCTTTGAAAACCCCGTTTATTAATCCAATTTTCCTATTAAAGCTATCCAACCTATGAAAGATAAGGCGTCCATTATCCATTGAAAAGAGAAATAAATAATTAAAACGCCTTATAAATTATCCCCCTCTGATCAGAGGGGGAATTTTTTTGCTCTTATATTTCAATCTATTCCTGATTTCAATCCTAACTCAAGTTAAGTTTTAAGTATGACTAAAGAGAAGGAATTACTGCAGTAGTAAAAAAACTTTCCCATTCCGTACTTCTACTTGGTAGGTGGCAATTGGATCTTTTGCAGGCCCTGCCTTCACAGCACCGGTTTCTACATCAAAATGGGAGCCATGCCAGGGGCACTGAATGGTGTTACAAATCAATGCTCCATCAGCCAATGAACCTCCTCTATGGGTACAATGGTCGTCAAATGCAACATAACCTTTTTCCGTACGTCCCAGTGCTATTCGTTTGCTGCCTATATGGAGTAGTTTTACTGCATTAATTTTTAACTCACCTATGGTTGCTACTTCTATGGCTCCGTTGCTTACTTTCAGATAAGCTTCTTTCCATTTTCCTGCGTTTGCATAGCGGTGATCTATACCAATCTGGTTTCGGTGTACCAAAGTGCCTCCCATCCATCCTGCTATAGATAGCAGAATGACACCAATGCCTTCTGCAGCTAATATTAGATAAGCTGAAGCATCTTCTGTGCGTCGATAATATACAACGAACGCGAAAATAAATACGTTGAGAAGGTTGATCAATGCATGTTGTGAAGCTCTTTTCTTAGCACTACTTTTAGGGGGTACGCAATAGAAGTAGTCAATGATGCCAGGAATGGCTGCCAATAGGGCTCCTGCAATACCAGCAATAGCTAAGTAATACCCTGTTTGCCAAAACGTAATATTCCCAATTATAAGAGATAAACCATCAAAGATGAAAGCTCCAATAAAAAAAGCAATCGGAAAAGCAACCAGAATCGGGTGTAAGGGGTGTGATTTGAAGTGTGCTTTACTTTTCATATCGCAGGCTTTCAACCACATCATCAAAAAGGATACCTTTCTTTTAAATTCAGAGCACCAAAACACTATTAGTTCCACCGAATTCGTTAGGTCTTTGTATATCGGCATCAGGTTCATTCAGCCATTCCTTTCCATTTACACGGTATTTGAATTCGTATTCTGCGTTTTTAGGTAGGTTTACTTCACTAGTGAATGTGCCGTCTTTTTTACGGGTCATTATAATTGGGGTTTCCCAGTCATTGTTCAGCCCCAAGATTTCTACTTTTTCAGCATCACTGTCGGTGAAAGAAAATTTTACTTTACAATAGTCCTTGGTTTTATAGTAGGTTTTCTGTACCATTTTTTTAGATTTATCAAAAAGTCCAGATGTAAGTTCTTATGCTTTGGGTCAAAAATAAGACAAAACAATATTGACCTGCTTTTCTGGGTAGTAGATGCTGGCGTTGTCACCAATAGATGATGATATCAACACCAGCAATTTAATTTCATGCCAGTGCATTAGACATACCAATTTACTTATTGTTGAGTTACATACTCAACAATAAGTAAGGTTGAATGATTTAACCCTTATGGTAGTTGTCAAATTGTTCTATTCTATCGTATGTTTATTTTTCTATCTGATTGTTTACCAATTTTGCCAAGTCAAACATTGAGATCTGATCTTTGCCTCCAAACACAGGTTTTAATTTAGCATCGGAATTGATCATTCTCTTGTTCTTTTTGTCTTGGAGGTTGTTCTTTTTAATGTAATCCCAGATTTTCTTCACTATTTCAGTTCTGGGCATTGGTTTGTTTCCAACCACTTCAGCCAGAGCAGGCGAAGGCTTTAAAGGAGCCATAAAGGCTGCATTCGGTTTTCTTGCTGATTTTTTTGGCGCTGCTTTTTTACTTGTAGCTTTTGTCGCAGTCTTTTTAGCTGCTTTTTTAGGTGCTGCCTTTTTAGCTGTTTTTTTGGCTGCTTTAGCCGGTGCTGCTTTTTTTGCTGTTTTGCTTGCTGCTTTCTTTACAGCTTTTGGCGCAGCCTTCTTAACAACCTTCTTGGGAGC
>CBKWHA010000038.1:0-29168 GCA_966674115.1 uncultured Chitinophagaceae bacterium | reverse complement strand
AACACCTGGGCGCCCGAGATCACCTATGATCCCAAGAAGAAAGAATACATGATCTATTGGGCTACTACCATTACTGGTCGTTTCCCGTTAAAAGATACGGCTGCAGAAAGCAAATACAACCACCGCATGTATTATGTCACTACAAAAGATTTTAAGAATTTCAGCCCAACAAAACTTCTGTATGATCCAGGCTTCAGCGTAATCGACGCAAACATCTTAAGAGACGGAAATCGCTATGTAATGTTCCTGAAAAACGAAACCCGCTGGCCAGTAGAAAAGAACATCCGCGTGGCTGCCGCCAAAAAGCTGAGAGGGCCCTATAGTGCTCCTTCAAAACCCATCACCGGGAATTACTGGGCGGAAGGGCCAACAGCCATAAAGATCGCCAACCAATGGATCGTTTATTTTGATAAATATATGAACCATACTTACGGTGCAGTAACCTCTACCGACTTAGTGAACTGGACTGATATTTCCGACAAAGTACAGTTTCCAAAGGGTACCCGTCATGGAACAGTATTTACCATAAGTAAGAAGGAATTCGACAATTTGGTATCTGGCTTTCAGGCAAAAAGGAACTAATAATCATCCCTTCTTACCTAATTCTAAAAAGCATAGAGCTCTTGCTCTGTGCTTTTTTAGTATAAGAACAGCTTTACAATGCTTTTGCCAAGCAAACTCTTCATTTTCAATCCATTAACATTAATTAACAGGATGCATCAGGATAGCTGTTTGGCTTGACTTCCTTACCTTTCCAAAGTAAATAACTTGTACACTTTAAGGCACTTATCTACTGGCACGCTGTACCCAACCAAGACTCCAACTATAAACCAAAGTCAATAAGCTATAAACGATAAATAGTAAATGTTTCGTCATGGTTCAACTGATCGTTAAATTCATTATGACAGGTTTTTTGCTGTTCAACATTGCTCCTTCTTTTGCCCAGAAGCCAAACCTGGACTGGACAAAAAAAGTAGGAGCCAGAAAAATGCCTGCTTCAAAAAAAGTATATTGGGTAAACAGCTACGGTGCTGTTAACGATGGCAAAAGTGTAACCACTAAAGCCATCCAAACTGCCATAGACGCCTGTGCCAGCAAAGGCGGTGGCATAGTAGCCTTCAAGCCTGGTGAGTACCTCATGGGTTCTATATTCGTTAAAAGCGGTGTGCACCTGAAAATAGGCAAAGGCGTGCTCATCAAGGGCAGCCAGGACTTTGCAGACTATCCTGAAATAAATACCCGTATTGCCGGTATTGAAATGAGGTGGCCTGCCGCCTTGATCAACATCATTGACCAAAAGAATGTAGCTGTAAGTGGCGGGGGAAAAGTAAACGCACAGGGCAAATTTTGTTGGGATAAATATTGGGTCATGCGTAAGGAATATGAATCCAAAGGTTTGCGCTGGATTGTAGACTATGATGCCAAGCGCGTACGCACTTTCCTGGTGCAATCTTCTTCTGATGTTACGCTGAAAGACCTTACTTTTTCTAACGCTGGTTTCTGGACAGTACAGCTCTTGTACTCTGACCATGTGACTGTTGATGGCGTTACCATCCGCAACAACGAAGATGGTCATGGCCCGAGCACCGATGGTGTGGATGTGGATTCTTCTTCCTGGGTACTAGTACAGAACTGCGATATTGATTGTAATGACGATGACTTTTGCCTGAAAGCCGGCCGCGACTGGGATGGTCTGCGCGTGAACCGTCCAACAGAATACGTAGTGATCCGCAAATGTATTGCCCGCAAAGGCGGCGGCTTATTAACCCTGGGTAGCGAAACCTCCGGGGGCATCCGTCATGTACTGGCAGAAAACCTGATTGCAAAAGGTACCGGCAACGGCTTTCACATCAAGTCTGCTACTACACGTGGTGGCGTGGTAGAGGATATCTATTTCAGAAACGTAGTAATGGATAGTGTAGGCAATGCTTTCATGTACACCATGAACTGGAATCCTTCCTATAGCTATTCCAAACTGCCTGAAGGATATACCTACGAAACATTGCCTGCACATTGGAAAACCATGCTACAGAAAGTTGAGCCTGCAGAGAAAGGCATTCCCAAGTTTAAAGACATTTATGTATCCAATGTAAAAGTTGCTCAGGCAAAGAAAGCGATCAATGCCAGCGGTCTGGAACAATCATCACTGGAGAACTTCAATTTCTCTGATGTTGAGATCAATGCTGCTGCTTCAGGTACTATCAACTATGCTAAGAACTGGACCATGAAGAATGTTACTATCAAAGCAAAAGACAATAGCACCGTGAGTGTGAAGAACTCAAGTGACGTGAATTTGTAAAGCTCCCGAGCCATACGAAACCTTACTATACGAAACCATTTTTAAAACGAATTGTTTATCATCATGAAAAAGCCTATCCTGACGACTTTCTTTTTATTGCTTTTAACTTTTACCGCTTTTACAGTATATGCACAACGCCAGATGGAAAACCTGGACCGCGGTGTAGTAGCTGTGCGTGATGATAAAGGAAAAGTATTTGTAAGCTGGCGGCAACTGGCTACTGAGCCGGATGACCTTGCCTTTAATGTATACAGAATTACAGGCCAGGGCAAAGCTCAGAAATTGAATAAACAGTCAATTGTAACTACCACAAGCTTTAGGGATATTACCACTGATACCTCACAGCAATATGTTTACTTTGTTAGAACAGTTTTAAAGGGCAAAGAAGGTCCTGCCAGCAAACCTTTTACATTAAATGCAGGCAATCTGCCTTATTTCTCAATTGCGTTGCAAACTCCAGCAGGTTATGCCCCCAATGATGGCTCTGTAGGCGACCTGGATGGCGATGGTGAGTACGAGATCGTGCTGCACCAGGCAGGTAGGGGCCACGATAACAGCCATTCTGGTATTACTGATCCACCTATTTTCCAGGCATACAAGCTCGATGGTACATTGCTTTGGACCATCAATTTGGGCAAGAACATCCGTGAAGGGGCCCACTACACCCAGTTTATGGTATATGACCTGGATGGGGATGGCAGGGCGGAAGTAGCCATGAAAACTGCCGATGGTACTATTGATGGAAAGGGAAACGTGATTGGTGATTCTACCAAAGACTGGCGCAATGCACAGGGTCACGTTTTAGCAGGCCCGGAATACCTCACTGTATTTGATGGTTTGACAGGAACTGCATTAGCTACAACTAATTATATTCCTTCACGTCATCCTTCTGAATTGAATCCAACACCAGAGCAATTAAAAGAGATCTGGGGTGACGGTAATGGCAACCGCAGCGACCGTTTCTTAGCTGCTATAGCTTATTTAGATGGCAAAACACCCAGTCTCGTCATGACGAGAGGTTACTATACCCGTTCAGTACTGGCTGCATGGAACTTCCGTGATGGCAAGTTGTCGCACCTCTGGACATTTGATAGTGATGACAGCTCCGGTAAGAATCGTACTTACCGTGGTCAGGGTTATCACAACCTTACCGTTACAGATGTGGACAATGATGGAAAAGATGAAATTGTTTTTGGTGCCATGACCATTGATGATAATGGACAGGGTTTGTATTCCACAGGGCTTGGTCATGGTGATGCTTTACATGTTTCGGACTTGGACCCACAACGACCTGGCCTGGAAGTATTTGGTATCCAGGAGCGTTTTGATGATGCTGGCGCTAATTTTCGTGATGCAGGAACAGGCGAAGTGATCTGGAAGAAAGCATCTGTAAAAGCAGGTGAAGACGGCGAAGGTCCGGGCAGGGGATTGGCTCTGGATGTAGATCCCCGCTATCCTGGCTTTGAATGTTGGGTGGCTGGTGCAGGTATTACCGGTATGTTTGATGCTAAAGGCAATAAGATAGCAGACAAAACGCCCGCCTGTAACATGGGCATATACTGGGATGGAGACGTGCTGAGTGAGATCCTCAATGGAACAACAATCGACAAATGGGACTATGTGAACAGCAAAACACAAAACCTGCTGCAGGCGCGTCAGTACAATTGTTTGCACAACAACGGCACCAAATCAAACCCTGTATTATCTGCAGATATTTTAGGCGATTGGCGGGAAGAAGTGATCTATCGCACAGCCGATAACAAAGAGCTGCGCATTTTCACCACTTCCATTCCCACACAGCATCGCTTTTACACCCTGATGCACGACCCGCAATACCGGTTGAGTATTGCCTGGCAGAATGTTTCTTATAACCAGCCGCCACATACCGGGTTTTATTTAGGAGCAGGAATGAAGAAATTGCCAAAACCAAATGTCAGTTTTATTCAATCAAATAAATCACTCAATACAACCAGATCAACAAAATGAACAATTTTTATAAGCCACTATTAGCAATTGCCTTTATCGCACTGACCTCCTTTACAATTGTAATGTTCAAGCCAAAGCCAACATTATACATTATAGGCGATTCTACAGTGCGTAACGGAGATGGGTCCGGCAGTAACGGCCAGTGGGGCTGGGGCAGCTTTATTGCCCATTATTTTGATACAACAAAGATCAGTGTGAAAAATCTTGCCATTGGTGGTCGCAGCAGCCGCACCTTTATTACAGAGGGTCGCTGGGACAAGATCATGGCCAATTTAAAAAAAGGTGATTATGTCCTCATGCAGTTTGGACACAACGATGGTGGTCCTTTGGATGATACGGCCCGTGCCCGTGGTACCATCAAAGGTACTGGTACCGAATCCAAAGAGATCTACAATCCTATCACCAAAAAGCAGGAAGTGGTATACAGCTATGGCTGGTACATGCGTAAGTATATCAACGATGCCAAATCAAAAGGAGCTGTTCCTATAGTTTGTTCACCGATTCCCAGGAATCAATGGAATGATGGCAAAGTAAAAAGAGCGTCAGAAGATTACGGCAAATGGGCGGAAGAAGTAGCTAAATCGGACGGTGCATATTTCATTGACCTCAACAACCTGATTGCCGATGAATATGATAAAATGGACAAAGAAAAAGTAGCTGCACTTTTTCATGGCGATCATACCCACACGGGTGAAGCTGGTGCAAAGATGAATGCTGAAATGGTCATCAAGCAGCTAAAGAAACTGAAAGGCGTTAAGCTGAAGAAGCATATGAAATAATGAGTAATGAGTGATGAGTGATGAGTAATCAGTAATGAGTACTTGTTACTGATCACTCATTACTCATCATCCAATTATAGATCTGATGATCCGTATCGGTGCTATTATCCTGTCTGGATAGTAATTGATATTATAATTTAACTCATGTAGTGACTTTTCCAGTAGATAGGTCTGCATCATCATTTCCAGGTCTCCTTGCTCTTTAGGAATGAACCCGCTTTCCTGAACTTTATCTAGATAAGCCTTAACAAAAAAACCACTCATGTAATGAGCCCATAGATTGGCAAAAGGAAGTATGTTTTGTATATCTTCTTTGGGTATTTGAGTGTTTCTAAAGAAGCCCTCATAGGCCACATAATGGAATGAAAAATACATAGAAGCTACATCACGAAGTGGTGAACGTTTCAGCCTTCTTTCACTATAGGCGCGGATAGCATCTCCGCCAAAGTCATTAATGGACAGGTCTTTTCCGGTGAGCAGTATTTTTCTTAAATGGTAGTTGCCATGAATACGGATCTTGAGCACGTCCAGTTTTTTTGCATAGATCCTTTTTAGTTTATTGAGTACATCGTCCCGCCTGGCGAACACCTCCTCGGTTTCCCCTTTTATATTTTCCGGTAGCCGCTTAAGGTTTCTGCTCATGCTTTGATAAGTTTCCCGCACCAGCGACAACATGGAGGAGAATAGAGAACGTTGATAATGCAGAGAAAATTCTTCTGGCACAAACTCTTTGGATTGGTATTTTGTAGCAAGTGCCAGGTGCAATTCCCCGGTCCGTATACCGATCAGACGCGCCTGATCTGCGGCCGTTCCACCGAGGAATTCTTTTTTATCTTCGGGAAGTTGATCAAAGCCAACAGGATGAGGCAGAGTTCCTTTTTGTTCAAAAGCAAGGGAAGATCTGTCCCTGGCCAGTATTCTTTCAATGTAATTATTGATGCGTTCCAGCATAAAGCTATACCCGTTGCCGTGGTTCTCAATCAACCCCTGCATCATGCCCAATACAACGAAATCTCTGGAGGGATCCCTAAAGGAAGCCCATTCTATACCGCCAACAAAGGGTGGAACATATTCGAAGTGGGCTGTTTCAGTCAGATAACGGGTGATTTCCATATCCGGGTTTTCCCCCCTATCTATTTTCCTGTACACTTGCAGGAAAAAACAATTGCCATAGGATATGGCAGTATTGGTTTCTTCTGATCCATGAATTTTTGCAGGGACTTCAGGTGTATCCTCTATCAATTTTTTCAAAGCTTCCCTGCCATAAAATTTAATTTCACTTCTGTCCAACTGTAGATTTTGACCTTCCGCCATCCAGGTAAAGAGAGCCTGTTGCAATTCAGTTGTATATAGTGCATCACAAAGAACGCCCTCTTCTTCTCCTACTCTGATCTGCGACAAAATGGCTTCCGGATAATTTTCTGATATAGTTTTCGAGGCCGGCTCCCTGGCAAAGGTTACCGGCAATTGATAAGCTTCAGGCAGACCGCTTTCAAAAGAAACTTCTACCAGAAAGATATAAGTGTTGTAAGGAGCCAGAGGTAGTGAAGCCCAATAAGCGATGCGCGTACTTCGAATATTGTCGGCGTTGCTTTTGAACCATTTTACCTTCCGTAGGTAATCAGGAAGAATGTTTTCTTCTATTTCTGCCTGCACCCCATTTTTCACCAAATTCTCCCATGAATCAATTTTCAGAGAAACCAGTGCTTTTTCTTTTTCTACATCAGTATAAACTTTCTCCAGTTCAAACCAAAGGAAGGAATGTGGACTCAGCGTAAAGAAATAAGGGCTTTCCTCTTTGATGTGGGGAAACTTGTTTTTACTAAAGGCCTCAACAGGAACATAGCCTTTAAATTCTCTCAGGTCTAATTCTGCCGGTTGCGGATATTTGGATAGATTAGCAATGATCAAAAGCGTTTCCTCTTCATAGGTGCGTGTAAAGGCCAATACCTTTGGATTTTCCACATTGATAAATTTCATATCACCCCTGCTGAATGCTTTATACCGCTTACGCATATTGATGATGCGCTTCATGAACCAGAATAAAGAGGAAGTATTCTGTCGCTGCGTTTCCACATTTACGGATTCAAAGTGGTAGGCAGGATCGATAATAACAGGCAGGTAAAGTTTTTGCGGATTAGTGGAGGAAAAACCTGCATTTCTGTCGGGCGACCACTGCATAGGCGTACGCACACCATCACGGTCGCCAAGGTAAAAGTTGTCACCCATTCCTATTTCATCGCCATAATAAATAACAGGCGTGCCTGGCAATGAGAACAAGAGCGAGTTCATGAGTTCTATCTTGGCACGGCTGTTTTCCATAAGGGGGGCCAGCCTGTGCCGGATGCCGAGGTTGATTCTTGCCTTAGGGTCTTTAGCATAAACCTTGTACATATAATCCCGCTCTTCGTCTGTTACCATTTCCAGGGTCAGCTCGTCATGGTTTCTTAAGAACATTGCCCACTGGCAGTTTTCGGGTATAGCTGGTG
The DNA here is from genome assembly GCA_966674115.1 of uncultured Chitinophagaceae bacterium. Lineage (GTDB taxonomy): Bacteria > Bacteroidota > Bacteroidia > Chitinophagales > Chitinophagaceae > Flavisolibacter. The sequence continues at coordinate 21,615 of CBKWHA010000038.1, read as the reverse complement.
TCTGGTCAAAAATATCCGTGATGGGGTACCTGTCTTCCCTTTGCAGGGCCATGAACATTCTGGGCATTACAGGGAAGTGATAGTTCATGTGGCATTCATCACCATTGCCAAAATAGGATGCAGAGTCTTCCGGCCACATATTAGCCTCGGCAAGAAATGCAGTACCGGGAAATTTTTCATCAATGTGGGCCCTTAACTTCTTCAGGAAGGCGTGGGTCTCCGGCAGGTTTTCACCATTGGTTCCTTCCCGTTCAAAAAGGTAAGGCACGGCATCAAGCCGGAAGCCATCAACACCCATGGCACACCAATAATCTATGATCTTGAAAACTTCTTCCTGAACCCTTGGATTATCATAGTTCAGGTCGGGTTGGTGATGGAAAAAGCGGTGCCAATAGTACTGTTGTGCTACCGGGTCCCAGGTCCAGTTGGATGTTTCAAAATCCTGGAAGATAATTCGTACATCTTTATACTGGTTTGGATCATCTGTCCACACATAATATTCTCTTTCAGAAGAGCCCTTGGGAGCTGTTCTTGCCCTTTGAAACCAGGGGTGCTGGTCGGAAGTATGGTTGATTACCAATTCCGTGATGACTTTCAGATTGCGGTTATGTGCTTCACTTAAAAATTTCTTAAAGTGGGAGATGTTGCCATAAGAAGGATTGATGGAATAATAATCTGCAATATCGTACCCGTCGTCTCTTAATGGCGAAGGATAAAAAGGCAGTACCCATATTGCAGTAACGCCAAGTTCCTGCAGATAGTCCAGTTTTTGTAACAGTCCCGTGAAATCTCCAATACCATCTCCGTTGCTGTCACAAAACGCTTTGATATGCAACTCATAAATAATTGCATCCTTATACCAGTGCAATTTATCATCCAGTAATGTTGTGCTTGCTGCCATAGACATCCATAATTTGTTTTTTCATCTTCTAAAATATCATGCCCAAGGGGATAGGAGAGGATGATAAATAATAGATGGCAGAAAGGGGATGAAAGTTTAATCTGGAGAAAAGATTACAATCATAATCCTTTAAAAACTTTAGCAAGAAACATTTATCTTCCACAATTTATTAAAACTACGAACCATGAACATCACCCCTTTATCGATCCGCAACTGCTGCGGTTCTTTTTGCCCATACTGATCTGTCAGGCAAACATTCATCATTCACGATCAAAATTAAATCCCTAAACAATTAAGTAGCTCATGTTCTTATTCTCTTTAAAACAATCACACTGGCTGTATAAGGCAGTTGTGATTGCTTCTGTTGTTGGCTTTTTTACTGTAAATCAATTGTATGCCCAGAACAGTATAGACCGTAAAGCATTAGTAGAACGTCATAAGGTAATCAACAATGCTGTTGATACGCTTGCTTCTCTCACAGTAGGCAATGGCAAATTTGCTTTTACTGTAGATGCCACAGGTCTGCAAACCTTTCCAAAAGAATACGAAAAAGGTGTTCCGCTGGGCACCCAATCTGAATGGGGGTGGAATAGTTTTAAAGACACTGCTGGTTACAAGCGTGAAGAAGCCTTGAAAGCGTATCATCTGAACGACCGTGATATCACCTACCTGGTACAGTGGTCGTCTGCTGGCAGCCGTAATAAAAAGGCTGCTGACTGGTTTCGGTCAAACCCGCATCGCCTGCAATTGGGCAACCTTGGCTTTGAAATTCTGAAAAAAGATGGTACGGCTATATCGGTGAATGATCTGCATAACATCCAACAGGAACTCAATCCCTGGACCGGAGAGATCCGCAGCCGTTTCAGTATTGAAGGCACGCCTGTGGAGGTAATTACATATGGGCACGGTACATCAGATGCTGTGGCTGCCAGGGTGCAATCGGCTTTGATCAAAGAAGGCAGGCTGAAAGTACGCCTGCGTTTTCCTTATCCAACAGGAGGATGGGCGGATTATGGTACCAATTATACCAATACAGATAAGCATGTATCCTCCATTTTAACCAGTTATGCAACAGGTGCCGGACTAATGCATCAACTGCAAACTGCTAAGTACCACGTGGATTTTACCTGGAAGACTAAAGCCTCAATTGCCCAAAGAGCTCCACACGATTTCTTAATAACTCCCGATAAGAACACTGATATTTTCGAATTTACTTGTCTTTTCAGACCACATCAATTGCAAAAGGTGTTAACCGCACTCACCTTTGAAGGCACAAAAGCCTCCAGTCAAAAGGAATGGTTGACTTACTGGACTAAAGGTGGCGCTATTGATTTTTCCGGTAGCACCGATCCTCGCGCGTTTGAACTGGAACGAAGAGTCATCCTTTCACAGTATCTTATGAAGGTGCAGGAAGCAGGTTCTTATCCACCGCAGGAAACTGGTCTCACTTACAACAGTTGGTATGGCAAGGCCCACCTTGAAATGCCTTACTGGCACCTGACACATTACCCTTTGTGGGGAAGAACTGAATACCTGGAAAAAGTAATGGATTGGTATGCTAAAGTGGCTCCCTTTGCCAAAGGCATAGCCGAGCGCCAGGGATTTGAAGGGGTACGCTGGCAAAAGGTGGTGGAAAATACCGGCGAAGAAGTACCTTCTTCTGTTGGTGCTTTCCTGATCTGGCAGCAGCCGCATTATATCTACTTCGCTGAATTGATCTATCGTAACAAAAAAGACAAGGCTGTTTTGAACAAATACAAAGACCTGTTATTTGCTACAGCAGACTTTATGGCTTCTTTCCCCTACTATGATAAAGAGAAAGGACGCTATATTTTGGGTAAGGGGGTAATTCCTGCACAGGAACGCTTCAAGGCAGAAGATACCTATAATCCTACTTACGAACTGGTGTATTGGCAATGGGGTCTGGAAACAGCGCAAAAATGGCGTAAACGTCTGGGTATGCCCCGCAATAAAAAATGGGATGAAGTGCTGGCCAAGCTTTCACCCTTGCCGCAAAAGGATGGGGTTTACCTGGCTGCTGAAAGCGCACCAGACTCCTACACCAATCCAGAATACAAAACCGATCACCCCAGTGTATTTGGTGCTTACGGCATGCTGCCCAAAAGCAATATGCTGGACACAGCTACTATGCGCCGCACTTTCGACCTGATCTGGAATACCTGGACCTGGAGCGATACCTGGGGCTGGGATTTCCCCATGGCGGCCATGACGGCTACAAGGTTGGGTCTGCCTGAAAAGGCTATTGAAGCTCTGTTCATGCCAATCAAGACCAATACTTACTTAAAGAATGGCCATAACTATCAAGACAACCGTTTGACCCTGTACATACCCGGTAATGGGGGCCTGCTGATGGCAATAGCTATGATGGTGGAAGGTTATAATGATTCTCCCTCCTTGCCTGGAATACCGAAAGATGGAAAGTGGAAGGTGAAGTGGGAAGGATTGAAGAGAATGCCATAATTCCATATCCATTGGTTTAATGTGAAATTTTGGATGGATAAAATCTGAATTAACTCCCGGAATGATTCAAAACCTCCGGGAGTTTTTATTTGATATTTAGATCAAGCTTTTAACCTAACTTAAATTCATAAATGGTTAAATCCTGCTCAGCATGATTCCCCTTTGGTTAAAGCTCGCTTATACAGTTTTTGTTGTTATTCTGGTTCCTATATACGCCAAAAAATGGGGATGGGGTAACTTCCTTTGGTTCTCCGATATTGCCTTACTATTGATGGTGCCAGCACTTTGGCTGGAAAGCCGATTGTTAGTCAGCATGATGACTATTGGTGTTTTGATTCCTGAGGCATTTTGGAACGTAAGCTTCTTTTTAAGGTTGCTAACGGGAATACGCTTTGGGGGGCTAACCGATTACATGTTTGATACAGAGAAACCAATGTATTTAAGGGCACTCTCATTTTTTCATATATTCCTTCCTGTTATAATGCTCTGGATCCTGGCTAAATTTGGTTATGAACCTATTGCATTGTGGACACAAACAGCACTAGCTTGGATCGTTCTGTTATTATGTTACTTCTTCACCGATCCCAAAGAAAATATTAATTGGGTATATGGTCCAGGCAATAAACCTCAGAAACGTTTGCATCCATTGTTATATCTGGGATTTGTAATGATCTTTTTCCCGGCAGCTATTATTTTGCCCGCACACTTTCTGATGAAGTGGATTTTCTTGTAGACTTTGTATGTGCATACCTTCTTTATAGCATTGGTAGTGTTCCTGATTGGATTATTATTTCTGGTATCATCTTACCAGTTAACAGGCTTTTGCCTCCGGGTCAGTGCGTCGTTCAACAAAATATAGATCACGTTTGCAATAACAGGTACACACATAATGGCAACGGTCCAGAACATTTTTTGTTTCTTGGGAATGGATCTTGACCTGATCATCTGAAAAAAACTAATAAAATAAAATGTAAGTAGCACCACTGCTCCTACACTCATCACAATCTGGCTCGCTACAAGATTTGATAGTCTTAAGAAAAATCCCGTAAAAGAAATGGCAAATCCAACAATTGCTAATAAGAGCAGGCGAAGATTTTTCATGCTACCGTTTTTATATAAGAAATGGAATATTATGCCATATTAACTATTCCTCTTAGCTGAGCTTTATAACAATTTCTGTAAGATAAGTAGGTTGCTAATAATACCAATCGTATAGCTGCACGACAACTGTTGTAAAAGATATTGTTCAAACACCATCAAAACCGAAATCACCCATTAATCCAAACCTTAAGGGTAGAGCATAATTTTTTAAGCTGTAGATTCTCTCTTTACCAGCACAGATGGGATCACAATCTTTTCGTTTTTAATGGTTGATTTTTTCTTCTTCAATGCTTTAAACAAAATAGAAGCAGCAGTTCTTCCTATTTCAAAGGCCGGTTGTGTAACCGTAGTTAACGATGGCGATAATATAGATGCAGTATCCAGGTTGGAAAACGTAATGACTTTTACTTGTTCCGGTATGGCAATACCCAGTTTTTTGCAGACCAGATAAATAGGAGATGTTAACTTTTCAATAGAAGCGATGATTCCATCAGGCCTGTCTTCCTGTTGCATTAGTTTCTGAAGGACACTAAAGTTGTATTCAGAATGGTTTGAGCACTGTATAACCGTATGTCTGGAAACCGGAATTTTATAATCTTTTAATGCCTGTAGATAGCCATCTTTACGCTGATTACTGATCATCAGATGCTTGGATGTAGAAAGATAAGCAATGTGTTTGCATCCTCTTTCCAGGAGATGTTGTGTTGCTTTATAACTGCTTTGAAAATCATCAGTAACCACTTTAGCTGTTTCTGTTTCTTCCATTATCCGGTCAAAAAATACAATAGGAATGTTTCTTGCAGTCAACTCTTTAATGTGATGGCTGTTAGAGGTCTCGCTGGATATTGACATCAATACGCCATCAACGCGCCCACTCTTAATGTCATTGAGAATAAGCCGCTCTTTGTAAAAGCTTTCATAAGTAAGATACACCAACACATGGTAGCCTATATTTTGAGCAATGCTTTCAATGCCTTTCAAAGCAAGGGAAAAAAAAGAATCGGCAACTTCCGGAATAACTACTGCAATGGTGTTGCTTCTTTTTTTACGCAAGCTGCTTGCATTGGGGTTAGGGGTGTAATTGAATTTTCGCACGCCAGCCAGAACTCTTTCTTTAGTAGCGGCACTGATTTCATGACTGTCGTTTAATGCCTTTGATACAGTGGCAATAGACAAGTTCAGTTTTTGTGCTAACTCTTTTATTGTTATATCACCCATAATAGCTTCAGTTGGAAGAGATTAATAGAGCACAGTCGTAGGAAAGATACGAAATCGTTTTCGTAAAATTTGATCGGGAGTAGATTATGCAAATTTAAAAATGGTTCAAATTAGCATCAGATTTTACAATCAGGATCTCAATAAAAAATTGCTTGTCATGTTATTCTGCCCCAGCGTTTTTGTGTGCAAAGGAACCTTTATTACTTACCATTTGGTACGTTCACGTCATTGTTTTTCTGCAGGTAACATTACAACAATACCCTTTTCCATAGGTCATTCCTTCAATCCATTTAAGCATAAATCAGTAAACAATTGTAATGTATGAGTGCTCAAGATTTGCCACCATTTTCTCCGCTGAAAAGCTTGGATGAATGGGAAGACGACCTGCTAAGGCGATATCCCCAGCCCGATGCTATTGCCAAAGAAAAAGCGGTAGAGGAGTTCCGTAATTACGAGGCCCCTGCCCGTGATTCGGTACGTGAATTCTACCAGCTCAACCATCAGTATCAGTCCTTTGACTTTGTGATGCAAAAACGGGAAGAGTTCTTAAGTTTCGAAAGGAAAGAAATGCCGGTTTGGGAAGCCTTTGAATTTCTCAACCAATTGGTGGATGACTCTGATCCTGATACCGATTTGAGCCAGTTTCAGCACCTGCTGCAAACTTCTGAAGCAATCCGAAAGGATGGCCATCCCGATTGGATGGTATTGGCTGGATTAATGCATGATATGGGTAAAGTATTGTGTTTATTTGGAGAGCCTCAGTGGGCTGTAGTAGGCGATACCTTCCCGGTTGGCTGTGCATATTCCGATAAAATAGTCTATCCGGAATTCTTTAAGGACAATCCGGATTACAACAACAAAGCCTACAACACTAAGTATGGTATTTACTCGCACCATTGTGGTTTGCAAAATGTATACATGTCCTGGGGGCATGATGAATACATCTACCATATGGTAAAAGATTACCTACCAGAGCCTGCCCTGTACATGCTGCGCTATCATTCTTTTTATGCACAACATCGCGAAGGTGCATATGATCATCTGTTAGATGATCATGACCGCGATATGTTTCAGTGGGTAAAGCTTTTTAATCCCTACGACTTATATTCAAAAAGTCCTACACCTCCCGATTGGAACGAGTTGCAGCCTTATTATGAAAATCTGGTGTGCAAGTATTTGCCTAAGACGCTGAGGTTCTAAATTTTTTCTCAATAGGTACATCAGGTAAACAATGAAGTTTTCCTGAAAGGTCATACTATAATAACCGTCTAAACTCTTCTTTATGTTTGAAACGAACAATCAACTGACACAAAGCAGCAGTAGGAAAAGTCACTTCTTTCTGTTGCTCCTCTTTTTTGTTGTGGGTTTTTCTTCTGCCATTGCGCAAGGCACGCAGGAGGTAAGAGGAACCGTAACCGACAGCAAATCTCAACCCGCAATTGGTGTAACAGTTTCTGTAAAAGGAACCAACACAAAAACGATAACCGATCAGAATGGTGCTTTTACCATTAAAGCTGCACCATCGGCTACCATAACTTTTTCAGCCGTAAACTTTGAGCCTACAGAAGTTGCGGCTGTTGCTGGCAAGCCTTTGACCGTGGTATTAAAGGAAAGAGTTGCTCAATTGAATGAAGTAGTAATGGTTGGTTATGGCCGAAGCTCCCGTAAGAATTTATCCAGTGCTGTTACGAGTGTAAAACCCGAAGAACTGAATCGTGGAGCTATTACCGATGTAGGACAACTTTTGCAAGGAAAAGTGCCAGGTCTGAATATCTCTGCAAGTGGGGACCCCAACAGGCCTTCTGCAGTGGTTTTGCGTGGTGCTTCTACCCTAAACAGTTCACAGTCGCCATTTTATGTGATTGATGGAGTGCCTGGAGCCGATATTGCTAACATTGCGCCTGATGATATTGCCTCCATTGACATTTTAAAAGATGCTGCCGCTACGGCTATTTATGGTAACCGTGCTGCCAATGGCGTGATTATGGTTACAACAAAGAGGGGAAGAAAAGGGCAATCAATAGTGAGCTATAGCAGTTATGTTGGCCTGGAAAAAGTATCGAATGAATTAGAGATGATGAATGCAGATGAATTGCGTGCTTTTTTAACAGCCAACGGCCAGTCTTTATCTCCTAATGATGACAAGGGTGCTAGCACCAATTGGCAAGACGCTGTGCAAAGAGGTTCAGCCACTTCGCACAACCACAACCTAAGCTTCAATGGCGGCGGCGAACACACTACTTACAGTGCCAGTTTGAACTATATGGACAAACAGGGCGTTCTTTTAAAAAGCCGTCTGGAACGGGTTATTGCCAGACTAGCCATTGAGCAGTTTGCTTTTAATGATAAGGTGAAGTTTAGCTTGAATGTGAGCAATTCGCGCAGTAATTCCAATAACGTGCCACAACGCAACACTGTGTTAGCACAAATGGTTAATCACCTGCCGGTTTCTCCCATCAAAAATCCGGATGGAACTTTCTTTGAAAACTTCCAGAATACCGGTTACTTTAACCCGGTTGCTTTGATTGAATATGGACAGGACAATACCAAGTTCAATAACCTGATCGGAAGCTTTAATACACAAGTGAAACTGCCGTTTGGCCTCACCTACGATTTAAACCTGTCTTACCAGCAGGGCAATAGCATGCACGGCGAATATTACGGTAGTTATTACTCGCAATACAACAGTGCCAACTTCTATAATAATCCTGATCCTCCATTGGTACATTCTCTCCTCAATTTCGGTGTTAATGGTTCTGCATTGAGAAATACGTATGAGAATACCAATAAGATATTGGAAACTTTCCTTACCTGGGATAAAAAGTTTGGCAGGCATACAGTAAATGCAGTGGTGGGTTATTCTTATCAGGACAATGTTACTGGCGAAGGTTTCCAGACTACCAGCACCAACTTCCCGGTTGATAACGTAGGTTATAACAATTTGTCGTTAAGCAACCCATATGCAGTTAGCTCTTACCGCATCAACTTTGGATCATCTGGTATTTATCAGGAAACACGTTTGATCTCTGATTTTGCCCGCTTGAATTATAACTATGGTGACAAATATCTATTGCAACTTTCTGGCAGAAGAGACGGTAGCTCAGTTTTTGGCGCCAATAAGCAATGGGGTTATTTTCCCGCTGTTGGTGCCGCATGGCGCATAAACCAGGAAGGTTTTATGCAGGGGCAGAAGCTGTTCAGCGATTTAAAATTGAGAGCTAGTTATGGTGTAACCGGTAACGCTACAGGCTTTAATGCTTATACAGCGCAAATTATTTCGGGTACCTTGGGTAGCTTTTATTACAACGGTTCAACAGTAAATGCGTACGGGCCTACACAGGCAGACAACCCTAATTTGCAATGGGAGAAAACAGCCACTACCAACATTGGTTTGGATGTTTCCATACTGGGTGGAAGAATAAATGGATCTATCGATGTATATGATAAGAATACCACTGGTATGATCTATGGATACAAAGTGGATCCAATGCTTGTTCCCAATGGTAATATCACTGCCAACGGGGGCAGCATGAACAACAAAGGTATCGAGTTCATGTTAAGTGCCACACCTGTTAAAACCAAGGCCTTTAACTGGACATCAACCCTGAACCTGGCACACAACAAAAACGAAATTACCAGCCTGACCAATCCTTTGTTCCCCGGGGGTGACTCTGTACGTTTGACGCAACCAGAAGGAGGAGGGCAAACCGGTAGCACCTTGCAGATCTTAAAAGCAGGCCGTCCTTTGGGTCAGTTCTTTACGTTGAAGTATGCTGGTAAAAATGACCAGGGTGTTTCACAATATTATGATAGAGATGGTAAATTGACGACAGCACCTGCTATTGGAAGAGATTACTTTTATGTAGGCTCTCCGCAGCCGAAGTTGTTACTTGGCTTTACCAACTCATTCCGTTATAATAATTTCGATTTGAACGTATTCTTCAGAGGTGTTTTCGGCAATAAGATCTTCAATGCCACCCGTGCCGATCTGTTTAGACCAAGCACAGCACAATTCACCAATATATTAAAAGAAGTAGCCAATGAATCGGTGAATGATGTGAATTCCTACCGGTATTCGGACCGCTTTATTGAAGATGGCAGTTATGTGCGTTTAGATAATGCCACATTAGGGTATAATTTTAAATCCTTCAGTCAGTATGTAAGATCGTTACGTGTTTATGCATCAGTAAACAATGCGTTTGTGATTACCAAGTATAAAGGCATTGATCCTGAAATCAACCAGGGCGGTATTGCTCCCGGTATTGATTCGGATAACTTCTATCCCAAAACAAGAACCTTTTTATTCGGCGTAAACGTTTCTTTCTAAACCTTCTGAAAAAAATATTTCAATGAAAAAGATATTAAATCATTTGATCTTTCCGGTGATGCTTGTTTCTATAGTAGCATCTTGTCACAAAGTTGAAGTTCCTATCAGAACAGAACTGACACCGGATGTTTTTCCACAAAATCCATCGCAGTTTACACAGGCTACAGGACCGGCTTATGCAGCTTTGAGAGGCAATTATTCATTAGACTGGTGGTTCATGCAATCATTAAGCACTGATGAAGCCATTTTGCCTGCCAGGGGTGGCAACTGGTATGATAACCAGAATTATATTGCACTGCATTATCACAACTGGACCAAAGACCACGGTAATACGAACGGCACCTGGTATTGGCTTTCGGTTGTCATAGGAACTACTAATCAGGCGATGTCTATTTTAGACAAAACCATGCCTGAGGATGCAAGCAAGCAAACGACATTGGCTGAGTTAAAAATGGTTCGTGCCATTGCATACTTTATGATGATGGATTTGTATGGCAATGTTCCAATTGCAACTGAGTATGGTGATTTCACAGCCAAGGCCAACTCGCCACGTAAGGAAGTTTTCAACTTCGTAGAAAGTGAGGTAAAAGCCAGTCTTCCTTACTTAAGTGCTGCTTCTGGTGTTACTACTTATGGCCGCGCAAATAAGTACACGGCACATGCTCTTTTAGCTAAAATGTATTTGAATGCCGAAGTATACACTGGTACACAGCGCTACAACGATTGTATTGCAGCTTGTGACAGTGTGATCAATTCCGGACTGTATGCAATAGAGCCAAGAAGCAGTTACCTGAAAATGTTCTACCCCAACAACGGTCCTTCTATGAAGGAATTTATCTTTGCTATTCCTTATGACCCAGCTTTTAATGCTTTACCGGGTACCAACGGTTATATGTATCATGCTCGCTACGATTTGCCGCGATCTATGCGGTCAAGATTTAGCTTGCCCTTTACCCCCAGTGCTCCACGCAGTACCCTACCCGAGTTCTATGCTTATTTCAACGACCCCAATGACATCAGGAACCAACAATGGCTAACAGAAGCACAATACAACTACAATGGTACACCAGTTACAGTAACCACTACCAAGAAAGGTTATGACCAGTTTTATACCGGTTCAGACGGGAGTGCCTCTTATACTTATCAGGTAACCTTAACACCCAATATTGAACTGCGTCAAAGTGTGTCAGCTTTTGATTTGGGGAATGATGAAGTAGCCTGGAATCAGGGGTATCGCAACATTAAGTTTTATCCTGACAGTACCTCTACTAACAGAAACCAGAACAATGACGTTCCATTCCTGCGTTATTCTGATATTATTTTAATGAAAGCAGAGGCTATTCTTCGCGGCGGAACAGCTACCATGGGACATACGCCCGTTTCTTTGGTAAACATGGTGAGGTCAAACCGCACCACTTCTGCCGCTTTATCCGGTGTTACATTGGATGATATTTATGCAGAAAGGAACCGTGAATTTACCTGGGAAGCTTGGCATCGCAACGACATGATCCGCTTTGGTAAGTTCGAAAACTCCTGGGGCTTTAAAACTGATGCCAGTACGCATAAGCGCATTTTCCCGATACCAACAAGTGCCATGGCAGTCAATCCTGCGCTGGTACAAAATCCAGGATATTAGTAAGAGGGGTGTGTTCATAGGTAATAAATATCAGGGTGGAATGCCCTGATATTTTGTTTCTATTGTTGTTGTAATTACATGCTACCTTCATTTGCAAAACTGTATTTGCTTCCAATGGAAAGAATGAACCGTGGTATCTTTTTGAAGCAGGCATTAAAAGCAGGTGCTTTTGTTTTTCTATGTCCCTCTCTGCTCACAAAGGCATTAGCAACAACCCATTATACCTATTGGGATAATGATTTATTGAGCCGGTTGGTAGCGGCCAACGATGCGCAGGTGGAAAAGCTGTTGCAAACAGACTTTGATCAAAGAGAATTTAACCGGAGGATAGCATACGACCTGACAACACTAACCGCATCTTATTGTTCTGGAACTTCTAAATATTATCGAAGCACCTGGTTGTTGATCCCACTTCAAAAATTAACGCAGCATCTGCTTCGTGCACAAGCAGCAGATGGTACAGTAAACACTGGTAATCTGGAGTCGCCTCCCGATACTGCTTTTATTGTGGAGATCGTTACTGCAGCAGTTTTTCCACTTCAAAAAGAGAACAGTGAAGCCCTCGGCGAATTGAAGAACAACCTTAAAACATTTTTGCTGAAAGCAGGTGAAGCATTAATAGTTGGAGGTGTGCATACTCCTAATCATCGCTGGGTAATTAGTGCGGCCCTGGCCCGGATAAATGCCCTGTATCCAAACAAAAAATATATAAACAGAATTGAAGACTGGTTAGGCGAAGGCATTTATATCAACAGCGATGGCAACTACCCTGAAAGAAGCCGGATTTATTCTTATGTAGAGAATAATGCGTTTCTGACAATAGGCAGATTGTTAAATAAACCATCATTGTTTGAACCTGTCAGGAAAAACCTAAACACCATATACTATTACATGGAACCCAGCGGTGATTTGGTAACCAACGATTCAAGGAGGCAAGACCAATATTCCTGGATACGGCCGGACCCAAACGCTACACTCAGCATTTTAGGTTACTATGTATTCTACCGTTACATGGCTATCAGGGATAACAACAACACCTTTGCTGCAATTGCCAAATCGATGGAGCAAATGAAGGGCTTTGAGGAACGTATATTAAACAGAGAGCTGATTCATTTTTTAGAAGAACCCTTGTTACAGAAAGAGCTTCCTGCAGCGGCGCCGCTTCCGGTGAATTATGAAAAAATATTTGCCCAGTCTCATTTGTTACGGATACGTAGGGGTAATATAACAACAACATTCTTTGGTGGTGCCGATTGGCCGATCACGATTGCTTCTGGCCGTTCAAACAGTCCTGATTTTTATTCGTACAGAAAGGGAAATGCTATTTTAAAATACATGCGCTTGTCCACAAGCTTTTTCAGCATGGGTTACTTTTATAGTGAAGGACTAAAAAAAGCGGGTAACCAATATATCCTGCATAAGAAGTTGTCTGTACCGTATTATCAGCCGCTCCCTAAAAAGTTTAGAAAGCAGGATGGCGATTACCTGTTGTCAGAAAGCATTGACGACCGGTTTTGGAACAAGATGGATTTTAAACACCGGCCAGTCAGTAATGTGAAAACTTTGGAAACAACCGTTTCCTTAAGTGAAACAAATGGTAGCAATGAGCTCACCTTTGAGGTAACTGGCCAGGCTGGGGTGCAGGTAACCATTGAGCTGTGTTTCAAAGAAGGAGGAAAGTTAACTGGTGTATCAGGGGCAGAAAATGGCAACAACTTTTTGGAACAGGGAATGGGACAATATGAGTTCGGTGGTGATATCATCCTGTTCGGGCCGGGTACGGTCAGCCATAAGTCCATCAGGAATTTAGAGGGAGAAAGATACAGTACGCATTTTGGAAGTTTACGTACAGAGGGCATGCATGTTTATCTTACAGGTGTTACTCCTTTTACTCATAAACTTAGTTTTAGCTGAAACGTGAATGGTCAATGGTGAATGGTCAATACTCAATTAATATCTATACTGTCAAAATGAAAATAATTCTGTTTTTGTTGTTCATGATTGGATGCATCCCTGCACAGGCACAAGTGTATATTAGCAAAAGTACTCATTATAAACAGGGCGATTCGATGCTGGAAAAGAAAAATGGTGCCTTGAATTTCTTGGCCATGGGCGACTGGGGCCGTAATGGTGCCGACCATCAAAAAGAGGTGGCTGCACAGATGGGAAAAACAGCAGCAGTTGTAAATGCCAGTTTCATCATTGCTACCGGTGATAATTTTTATCCCAGTGGTGTCATCAGTGAGCAGGACCCCTTATTCAAATATTCATTTGAAGATATCTATACTGCTTTCTCTCTGCAATGGGATTGGTATTTAATCTTAGGCAACCACGACTATAAATCCAATCCCGATGCGCAGGTTGCCTATTCTAAGATCAGCCGTCGCTGGAAGATGCCTGCACGTTATTATTCCAAAACCTTTGCCATCAACGGCGATACAACGCAACAGGTATTGATTGCTTTTATTGATACCAATCCATTGATTCCGGAGTTTTATAAGAATTCGGAATATGGCCCAAACGTGCGTACACAGGATTCAGCAGCGCAAAAAAGATGGTTGAAGCATGTCTTGAGTGATCCATCAAAAAACATCCGGTGGAAGATTGTAGTAGGCCATCATCCCATGTTCACCGGAGGCAGCAGAACAGAAGGTTATGATACGAAAGCAATCCGCAACACACTGAAGCCAATCTTAGATCAATATGGCGTAGATGTTTACCTGACAGGACATGAACATAGCTTGCAACATATTGTACCATCAGGAAATACACACCATTTTATATCAGGGGCAGCTTCTGAGAAAACACCAGCCGTGTTGCTGCCTGAAAGTAAAATGGCGGCATCAGCATATGGGTTCATGTTGTTTTCAGTTACGGGCAACCAAATGTTTGTGCAAGTGATAGATGATGCAGGAAAGGTTATCTACAAAACCACCATTGATAAACAAACTAATAACCTGGCCAGAAATGACAGTCGTAGCAACTAAAAAAGCAGTGCATATCGAAGTAAGTAAAAATGCTCCGGGCAAAAAAACTGCGCGCCTGCAATCACTGGATGCCCTGCGGGGCTTTGATATGTTCTGGATCATGAGCGGGGAAATAGTGGTGCACAAATTAGCTGCGGCTACCAATGCACCGGCTGCCAATTGGATGTCGCATCAGCTTTCACATTCGCCCTGGAATGGGTTTACTTTTTACGACCTGATCTTTCCGCTTTTCATTTTCATTGCCGGCGTTTCCATGCCTTATTCTTTTGGCAGTCAATTAGAAAAAGATAATAGCAAGAAAAAGATATATCAGGCATTGATCAAACGCACACTGATCTTGATCTTTTTAGGCATGGTGGTGAATGGCCTTTTCAAATGGCAGGGATATGAAAATACAAGGTTTGCATCAGTGCTGGGGCGCATTGCTTTGTCTTGTTTTTTTGCATCCCTGATCTATATGAATTGTAATTTGAAAAAGCAGATCCTCTGGTTCGGCGGTTTGCTTGTAGGTTATTGGGCTGCCATGATGTTGATTCCGGTACCGCAATTCGGAGCAGGAAATTTAACACCTGAAGGAAACTTATCTGCTTATATAGACCGTTTACTATTACCTGGAAAACTGCACCGCAAAGTGTACGATCCCGAGGGATTGCTTTCTACCATTCCGGCCATAGGTTCGGCCATGCTGGGCATATTTGCAGGTCGGTTTTTGCGCTGGCAGCAAACCAGGTTGAGCGATGCAAAGAAAGCAGCAGTCCTAGCTTTGGCTGGTCTGATATTGCTGGCTGCGGGTTTGGTTTGGGACGTTGTTTTTCCCATTAATAAAACTATCTGGTCAAGCTCATTTGTTTTGTACGCCGGTGGATGGAGTGCATTGTTTCTGGCACTCTTCTACTTTATAATTGATGTGGCCGGCTGGAAAAAATGGAGTTGGCCATTGGTGTGGATTGGAATGAACTCCATTCTTATTTACGTGGCATCACACGGCCTGATTGACTTTGAAGCAACAGCTAACTACCTGTTTGGTGGCTTGATCAAATTTGCTGCTGGCAATTGGCAGCCTGTCTGGATGGCTATAGGGATTGTAACGGTGCAAACGGCACTCTTGTATTTTTTATATCGAAAAAAATGGTTTTTGAAGGTATGAAGAAATTCCAATTTTGTTTTTTACTCATATTGATGTTACAAGTAAAAACATCAGTTGCACAATTGAACGTTGCTGCCTCAAAAGCTTTGATTGGCAGGGTTGTTCCGTCTATCGCTGCAAAATTTATGGTAGAGGAGATACCGGCTACGGGAGGTAAGGATGTTTTTGAAATAGAAAGCAAGGACGATAAGATCGTTTTGCGAGGCAACAATGGCGTGGCCATTGCATCGGCTTTGTATCACTATCTGAACGAATACTGTCACTGCCAGATCACTTGGAATGGCGTGAACCGGAGGCTACCAAAAGAATTGCCGGTTGTAGTCACCAAAGTGCGCAAACAAACTCCTTATCAATACCGCTATTATCTCAATTATTGCACTTTCAATTACAGCATGAGCTGGTGGGACTGGGCACGATGGGAAAAAGAAATTGACTGGATGGCGCTGCATGGCATTAATTTGCCACTGGCCATAACAGGAGAGGAATATACCTGGTATGAGGTTTATAAAGACATGGGCTTTACAGATGAAGAGCTGAAAGATTTTTTCTGCGGCCCTTCTTATTTTGCCTGGTTCTGGATGGGCAATCTGGATGGTTGGGGCGGCCCTTTGCCTGTAAACTGGATGAAGAGTCACCGGGATCTGCAGCAGAAGATTGTTCAGCGGCAAAGGGCCTTGGGTATTAAGCCTGTTCTGCCTGCTTTTACAGGTCATGTACCTGCAGCATTTAAAAAGAAATATCCCAATGCTAAACTCAAGGCCACCAACTGGACCAATGGTTTTGCTGATACCTACATCCTGGATTCGGAAGACCCGATGTTTGCGCAGATCGGGAAACGCTTTTTGGAAGCCCAAACAAAGTTGTATGGCACCGACCATCTATATTCCGCAGATACATTCAATGAGAATGAGCCACCTTCAGACGAGCCCGCCTTTTTATCAAAGCTAAGCGCCCGCGTGTATGAAGGCATGAAGCAGGCCGATCCGGAAGCCATTTGGGTGATGCAGGGCTGGCTGTTTTATAGCGACCGTAAATTCTGGAAGGCACCACAAATTGAAGCCCTACTCAATGCCGTACCCAACGATAAAATGATCTTGCTGGACCTGGCTGCCGAAATAGAACCGGTGTGGAAGAGAACAAATGCCTTTTATGGAAAACCCTGGATCTGGAATATGCTGCACAATTTTGGCGGCAACATCAGTCTCTTTGGTAGAATGGAAACCGTAGCCAGCGAGCCTGCCAAAGCGTTACATGATCCTGCCTCCGGGCAAATGAAAGGTATCGGTCTCACCATGGAAGGCATTGAGCAAAATCCTGTTTTGTACGAGTTGATGATGCACAACACCTGGCAAGATGCTGCCATTGACCTGAATAAATGGTTACCACAATATGTGTTGAATCGTTATGGTGTTACTGATGAACATGCTTTGAAAGCCTGGGATATACTGCGCCGCACCGTTTACAACGGGCAGAAAATTCGAGATGGTGCAGAATCTATCATTGCTGCCCGTCCCACATTTGATTCCATGACAAGGTGGACGAAAACTGTTCTGAACTACAATGCAGAAGATTTAATTCCAGCCTGGGAAGCAATGATCAACGCAGTGCCTGCCTGTAAAACATCCGATGGCTTCCAGTACGATCTGGTAGATGTTACCCGTCAGGTATTGGCCAATTATGCCCTTCCGCTTCAGCGGAAAATAGTGGCTGCTTATGAAAGAAAAGATATCAATGGTTTTAAAAAGCTGAGTGCTGCATTCATTACACTGATTGAAGATATGGATCAATTGCTGGCTACGCGTAAAGACTTTCTATTGGGTCCCTGGATCAGTGATGCACGCCGCTGGGGAATCACACCACAGGAGAAGGCTTTGTACGAGCGCAATGCCAGGAATCTAATTACACTTTGGGGCGATGCCAACAGTCCTTTGCACGAATATGCTTGCCGCCAATGGAGTGGACTGTTGAACGACTTTTACAAACCACGTTGGCAGCAGTTTTTTGCAAGAGCAACAGCTGCTTTGCAAAAAGGAACCACCATGGATGTAGAGAATTTTCAAAAAGAGATCAATCAATGGGAATGGCAGTGGGTGAATAGTCAAAAAACTTTTCCCGTGCAGCCCTCTGGTGATCCTGTAGCTGTCGCAAAGAAAATGTTCCAGAAATACAGAAGTATCGTTGCTGCAGCGTATGCACCCTCTACTCAGTTAACTACTACTAAATAATATTGATCATCTCATAAATCGTTAGAAGAAAAATGTTCAAGGCCTTATTGTATTTGTGTTGTGCGTCTGTGTTTTTATTTTCTTTTAGCCCAGAGAATAAATTAGGACGCCATAACGTTACAACAAAACAACAACAGATATTCAACATCAAAGATTATGGTGCTGTAGGTGATGGTAAAACGGATGATGCTGCAGCTATTCAAAAAGCCATTGATGCCTGTTCTGCAGCCCGTGGCGGAAGGGTGCTCATCCCGGCAGGGGGCACATTTTTAGCCAGCCCGTTCAACCTCAAATCTTTTATTGAATTCTATGTAGAAGCTGGTGCAAAAGTATTAGCCAACCCCGATGAA
Organism: uncultured Chitinophagaceae bacterium; assembly: GCA_966674115.1. Taxonomy (GTDB): domain Bacteria; phylum Bacteroidota; class Bacteroidia; order Chitinophagales; family Chitinophagaceae; genus Flavisolibacter. The sequence continues at coordinate 3,242 of CBKWHA010000038.1, read as the reverse complement.
AAAGTATATACCATAAGTGCTTTCAGAGCAAACAAAGGTGAAGGAACCATTTGGATTGGCGGTGAAAACCTGGAGCAGGTTACCATCAGTGGCGGAGGTATTATCGATGGCAATGGCATCTCGTTCATGGGTGCAGAGCTATATGATAGTTATGAATTGAAGCCATTTCACATAGTTGATCCCCGTCCGCACGTGCTCACGATCGTAGGAGGAAAAAACATCCGGATCAGGGATCTGACCATCCGCAATTCTGCTTATTGGACCATTCATTTGGTTGGCTGTGATGATGTAGCCATTTCTGATATTACTCTTTTAAACAGCTTGAAGGTAAGGAACAGTGATGGTATCGACCTGGACCACAGCAAAAATGTACGCATCACCAATTGTTATATTGAATCGGGCGATGACTGTATTTGCTTGAAAAACCGGCGGGAATACGAAGAGTTCGGACCCTGTGAAAACATTACTGTTTCCAATTGTACCATGACCTCCCGGTCATGTGCCATTAAGATCGGTAGTGAAAATATGGATACCATTCGCCATGTGGTTTTTAACAATTGCATCATTAAAAACAGCAACCGCGGTGTAGGTATTCAGAACAGGGACGAAGGGGTGGTTTCCGATGTGATCTTCTCCAATATGCTGATCCATAGCCACTTGTTTTCAGATGTGTGGTGGGGAAAGGCTGAACCTATTTATGTAACGGCCTATCGCCGCGCACCGGGTAATCATAAAGATGCTAACTGGCGCTTCGCCAAAGGCCAGACCGTAGGACGCGTTGGCAAAGTGGAAAATATCTTCTTCACCAACATCAAATGCGAAAGTGAGAATGGCGTTTATGTGAGTGCAGAATCTGCAGATAAAATAGCGAACATTTATTTTGATGCCGTTGATGTGCGTATCAATAAAACAACAAAACATCCGGGCGGTGTTTACGACCGCCGTCCCAGCGAAGTGGAAGGCATGGTCAAGGGCCGCACATCAGGATTTTATCTGGATAATGCAACCGGAATTACCATTCGAAACTGTTCCATTCAATGGGGCGAAAATCGCCCTGCCTATTATGCACATGCCATCGAAACACATGAAGTAGAATCACTGAAAGTTTCAGGCTTTGAAGGCCAATCTGCTTATCCTGGCAAGCTAAAACCACAACAGAATTATTCTCTCACTAAGAAATAATTGATTCAATAAGCAATCAATAGAAATAATGATGCAAACACAAAAACAAAGGAAAGGTATCAAGGCCATATTGATTGTATCTTGTTTGTTTTTCAGTGCTCTGTTGCACGCCCAATACCATCAGTATGTTGATCCTTTCATTGGGTCAGAGGGAGAAGGCAACGTGTTCATCGGCCCTTCTTGTCCATTTGGCATGGTTAAACCTGGACCTGATAACAATAAAGCGTCGAATAGCGGTTATGCTGCTGATCTGGACAAAGCGATTTATGGTTTCAGCCAGGTGCACGTAAGCGGCACAGGAGGTGGACCAAAATATGGCAATATATCCATCATGCCTTTTTCTGATGATACGGAAAATACAAAGAAGGAATCATTAAGAAGTAATGAAGTGGCAAAAGCTGCTTACTATAGTGTTCTGCTCCGTAAATGGAATATTAAAACTGAAATTACTACAGCATCAAAGGTTGCCTATTACCGTTTTGCATTTGCCCATGATGGTACCAACGGAATCAAGATCGATGCCGGCCATTTCCTTGGTGAAAACCCTGTACCCAATGCACGGGAGGCACAACAGTTTGTGGGTTCAGAAATTGAGATTGTTTCAGATACTGAAGTAAGAGGATATAGCAGAATACGGGGAGGATGGAACAACGGTGCTGCTTATACTGTTTATTTCCACGCAGTTTTTAGCCAGCCATTTTCAGATCGTAAAACCTGGAAGGGAGAGCAATTGAGCAGTGAAAGAGTACAGGTGGATGAGGGAAAAAAGACAGGTGCGCTTCTATATTTCCGCTCCTTACAAGGCCGTCAGTTAGAGATGAAAATTGGTATTTCTTACATCAGCACTTTAAAGGCAAAACAAAATATCTCGACAGAAATTCCGCACTGGCAATTTGAGAAAACTCTTACCGAATCACAAGCCCAATGGGAACAATTGTTATCGAGAATTGAAATCGACGAGGATGCGTCCGCCGACCAAAAGAAAATGTTTTATACGGCCCTCTATCACACCATGCTGATGCCAGTGGATAGGACCGGAGAAAATCCTCTTTGGGAAAATAACGGACCTTATTATGACGATTTTTATGCTATCTGGGACACCTTTCGTTCCTCGCATCCACTCATTACGATCATTAATGCATCCCGTCAGGTAGATATTGTAAATGCCCTTTTAAACATATACCAGCGAGACGGATATATGCCGGATGCCAGAAGCGGCAACTCCAATGGCAGAACACAGGGTGGTTCCAATGCAGAAGTGTTGATTGCCGATGCTTATGCGAAGAAATTGAAAGGTATCAATTACCACCTGGCATTAGAAGCCATGCTGAAAGATGCCACTATACCTCCCGGAGGCAACGAGGAAAAAGAAGGCAGGGGTGGCTTAACAGATTACAATACGTTGGGTTATATCAGCAACAACTTTGTACGTGCTGGCAACCGCACCTTGGAGTATGCCTATAACGATTATTGCCTGGCCATAGTAGCCAAAGGATTGGGAAGAAATGGAGAATATAACCGGTTCATCAAACAAGCTGATAACTGGCAAAACTTGTGGCGGCCTGTGGAAGATAATGGAAGCTCGGGCTTTATCATGCCCAAAGATGCTTCAGGCAGATGGATAGACAGTATTCAGTGCGATGTCAATAATGGCCGTGCAACTTATGTAAAATATACACCTCTGGCCCAGGAATGGCCCGTTTGTGTGTGCTGGTGGTGTGGCTTTTTTTATGAAGGAAGCAGTTGGGAATATTCTTTTTATGTACCTCATGATGTAGCAACCTTGATTGAAAAATGTGGAGGGAAAGACGCTTTTGAAAAACGCCTGAATACATTTTTTGATAAAGGCTTTTATAATGTAAGCAATGAGCCTTCATTTCTTACGCCCAATTTATATCACTGGATTGGAAGGCCTGATCTGAGTAGTGACAGGATCCGGCAGATCATTCAAAAATATTACAATGCTTCCCGCAGCGGCATACCTGGTAATGACGATAGCGGGGCTATGTCTTCCTGGCTACTTTTTCATTTGATGGGTATTTATCCCAATGCCGGCCAAT
>CBKWHA010000037.1:0-29410 GCA_966674115.1 uncultured Chitinophagaceae bacterium | reverse complement strand
CACTTATTGAAGATGATATCTATGGTGAATTGTATTTTGGCAAAAGGAGACCCAGAACCTGTAAAAGCTTTGACCGAAAAGGACTAGTGCTACTTTGCTCCTCGGTATCCAAGTCGCTTGCACCTGGTTACCGTGTAGGCTGGTGTATACCCGGGAAGTTTACCGATAAGGTGAAACAAATCAAACTGATGCACATTGTATCTTCTGCTACTCCCAACCAAGCAGCAGTAGGTCTGTTCTTCGAGACCGGCAGATTTGATCTGCACCTGAGAAACCTTCGGAAAGCATTATATACACAGAGCCTGCTGTATACAAAGGCTATCGTAGATTATTTTCCAGAGTCGACAAAGGTTAGCCAGCCTAAAGGAGGTTGCGTGTTATGGGTTGAGATGGATAAGCGTATTGATGCATTTGAACTGTTCAAATCGGGATTGAAGTACAATATCAGCATTTCTCCGGGTCATATATTCAGTACTGATGCAAGATTTACCAACTGTATCCGCATTTGTTTTGGTGCTCCCCTTAATAAGGAGATAGAACATGCGTTGAAGATTTTGGGGAAGTTGGCTAAGGAAATGATTTTTTCTGTTATTGCTTAGAACCTGTAACGATCATACATCTGCGCAAATACTATTTGCTCCCTGTTTTTTTAACTATCAAGGCCACAAAAGTCCCGGAAACGGAAGGCCAAAGTACAAGTGATCTCCATTTGACCATTCGGTTTCATTCAGGTGCCATACATGGCAAGCAACAATATTGTTGTAAAACGTGGAAGGGCGGCTGGATTTTAAGTTGTTTTCCTTTTCATAAAGGAATATTCCCATGTTTCTTTCTTGGCCTTTTCACTACTTTATTTTCCAGCATAGCAAATGCTTTGATCAGTTTTTTTCTTGTATCCCTGGGTTCGATCACTTCATCAATAAATCCTCTTTCTGCTGCCAGGTAAGGAGTGGCAAATTTTTCTGCATACTCAGTTTCTTTCTCCAGCAGTTTTTTTTCAGGATCTTCAGCTTCCGAAATTTCTTTTTTAAAAATGATCTCACTGGCACCTTTTGCACCCATTACAGCAATTTCTGCTGTTGGCCAGGCATAATTCATATCAGCACCAATATGTTTCGAATTCATAACATCGTAAGCACCTCCGTAGGCTTTACGGGTAATTACTGTGATGCGGGGAACTGTAGCTTCACTTAATGCATATAAGAGCTTAGCTCCATTGGTAATAATGCCATTCCATTCCTGGTCGGTTCCTGGCAAGAAACCTGGCACGTCAACTAAAACAAGTAAGGGAATATTAAAACAATCGCAAAACCGGGTAAACCTGGCACCTTTCTTTGAACTATCTATATCTAACACACCTGCCAAACTCATGGGTTGGTTGGCAACTATGCCAATACTTCTTCCTGCTAACCTGGCAAAGCCTACCACTATATTCTCTGCATACGCCTTATGAATCTCAAAGAAGGAATCTGTATCACAAATACCGTCAATTACTGCTCTCATGTCGTAAGGCAGATTCGTGCTTTCAGGAATTATAGTTTCCAATACTTCTCTTGTTTCATCTGTAAGGGTATAAGGAATTTTCAAAACAGTTTCTTCGCAATTTTGCGGCATATAGCTTAATAATATTTTCAACTGTTCGATGCAATCCATATCATTCAGCGCTGTAAGATGAGTGACTCCTGATTTAGTGGCATGAGTGGATGCACCTCCAAGTTCTTCAGAACTTACTGCTTCATGCGTTACGGTTTTCACCACATTTGGCCCGGTTACAAACATATAGCTGGTATGTTCAACCATTATGGTAAAATCTGTCATAGCAGGAGAGTAAACGGCTCCGCCTGCACAAGGTCCCATGATGGCTGATATTTGTGGAATTACTCCTGATGATTGAACATTACGATAAAAAATATCTGCATATCCTCCCAATGAACGTACGCCTTCCTGGATCCTTGCACCGCCTGAGTCGTTAAGCCCGATCATAGGAGCGCCTGCTTTCATCGCTAAATCCATGATCTTACAAATTTTCTCCGCATGTGTTTCAGAAAGCGCTCCGCCAAAAACAGTAAAGTCTTGTGCAAAAACATAAACCAGTCTTCCGTTTATAGTGCCATAACCTGTAATCACTCCATCTCCATAATACTGCTGTTTTTCCATCCCGAAGTCTTTGGTACGATGCAGCACTAATGCGCCTATTTCTTCAAAAGAACCCGGATCCATTAATAAATAAATTCGTTCTCTCGCAGTCAGTTTTCCTTTTTTATGTTGGGCTTCAATCCTGGCAATACCTCCACCTAATTTGCTTTTTTCGATCTTTTCTTTTAGCATTTCAATTTTTGATTTCATCTCCAGATTTTTTAATGTAGTACCGCGATTTCTTTTTTCACGCAAGTCTTCTTTTCCAACTATCCGTTTTATGTTCCACAGCCTTAAGGGTTTTTTGTTGTTCAAGCCAGTATTTTACAGCTATTAAAGCTGCTGCAGCAGCTTTAGCTTTTTGTTTTTCTTTGATCAGTTCTGGTGTGTAGTGATTTTTTACAAAGTGCGTGTCAAAGTTTCCGGAAAGAAAAGCATCATGCTCAAAAACAAAAGTGCCAAAAGCTAATGTTGTAGATATACCTTGAATCTTAAAATCTTTAATGGAAGCTTTCATTCTTTGGATTGCCTCGGTTCTGTCCCTGCCATGTGTAATCAGTTTCGCAATCAAAGGGTCATAGTAAATCGGAACAGGCATCGTTTGTTCAAAGCCATCATCCACCCTTACACTTTCACCTTGAGGCTTAATATAAGTTGAAAGTGTACCGATAGATGGTAAAAAATCATTCAATGGATCCTCTGCATATACTCTCAGTTCTACTGCATGACCATTGATGGTAAGATCTTCCTGTGTAAACCTTAATTTTTCTCCTCTTGCAATTCTTATTTGTTCTTCTACCAGGTCAATGCCTGTAATCATTTCAGTAACAGGGTGTTCAACCTGCAACCTGGTGTTCATCTCCAAAAAATAAAAATTTAATGCGTCATCTACTAAAAATTCTACCGTACCCGTACTTGAATAATGGCATGATTTTGCAACCATTACAGCAGCTTCACCCATTTTCTTTCTTAGTTCAGGAGTTAATATAGCCGAAGGAGCTTCTTCCACTACTTTCTGATGGCGTCGTTGTATACTACATTCCCGTTCGAACAAATGAACTGTATTTCCATAGTTATCTGCCAGTACCTGTATTTCTATATGTCTTGGTGAGGCTATATACTTTTCGATAAAAACCGAACCATCTCCAAATGAAGCCTTAGCTTCACTAATGGCTCTTTGCATTTGTTCTTCGAAATCTGTTTCTTTTTCAACTATCCTCATTCCTTTACCACCACCACCTGCTGATGCTTTAATCAGTATAGGATAACCGATGTGCATTGCCTTTTCTTTTGCCATAGAAATATCTTCAATGGCTTTATCAATACCAGGTACCATAGGAATATTAAACTGCCTTACACATTCCTTAGCCGCCAGTTTTGAACCCATTACCCGCATTGCTTCAGCATCTGGACCTATAAAAGTGATCCCGGCTTCTTTAACCTGCTGGACAAAATCGGCATTCTCACTTAGGAAACCATATCCCGGATGAATTCCATCTACATGCAACTCTTTACAATAAGCAATTATCTTTTCCGCATTGAGATAGGAAGAAGCAGCATCAGGAGCACCTAGACATACAGCTTCGTCTGCATATAATACATGTGGTGAATTCCGATCAGCTTCTGAAAAAACAGCAACGGACTGAATACCCATTTTACGAATGGTTCGCATAATACGTAATGCAATTTCCCCACGATTAGCAACTAAAATCTTTTTCATTGTATATATTAAGCAAGTTCAACCAATACCTGTCCCTTCTCCACAGCCTGTCCGGCACTTACTGCAATGTGTTTAATAGTTGCCTCTGTATTGATCATAATATTGTTTTCCATCTTCATGGCAACCAGAATTAAAATTTTATCCCCTTTTTGCACTTGCTGCCCTTCAGAAACAGCAATGTCAAGAACCAATCCAGGCATTGGAGCAACTAGTTCTTTTATCTTTTTGCCAGTTACAGTACTATATCCCATTTTATCCAGCATCTGGTCCAGTTCATCTTTGATCTGTATGTCAAAATGCTCACCCTCTATTTCTATGGTTTGCATTTTTGCCGATTGATCTACTTTCATCAAAACGGCATTCACGGACCTGTGATCTTTCAACAGGTTAAATTCGTTAGAGGATTTCTGTATAAGGTCGATAGCATCAATCTGTTCTTGTGTAAAGCAGAATTCAAATTCATTCACCTTTACTTTATATATCACTGAACTATTCATAATCTGTTTTGCTCATTTTAGCACATTCCCAAAAAAATCGTTTTGCAGTTCCAAAGTTTTCGTATCTGCTTTTACAGCTTTCAGGGCATTTACAAGTGTCTCAATTGTATGCTCCGTAAGCAACTTGCCGAGTTCACGGGTGGCTTTAGCGCCTTCACCTGCATAATGATTGGGATAGCTGGCATACCACCAGATGGCAGTGTACAGGTTAGGCAAGGAAAGCCGTTTGAGGTTTGCACCTGATTCCTGAGTGGCCGTATTCAGCTTCACCAGGTCGGGCCGCAGGTATAAGAGGGTAGAGGTTTCCCGCTCACCGGCATGGGCATCCCAGGAAGGATCGGACTTGCGCATGTCCTTCACTTTTTCATTCAAAGCCGCATCTTGTGCTGGATCGAAGAAATAGACGACATAATCGCGGCGGCGCTCCAACTGGCATTGAATAAAGTAACGCAGCAGGTGGGGATTACCACCATGACCATTGATGATGACAATCTTTTTAAAACCGTTTCTAGCAATTTCTGAGCAAGTGGAATCCAGCAGTTCCAGCACTAACCGGCTGGGCAGAGAAAAAGTGCCCGGCTGATGCCGAGCTTCATTGATCTGGCCATAGAAAAAATCAGGAAACACCACGGCATATTCTTTTTTGGCCGCTCTTGCCGCCCATTCACGTACATGAATCAGGTCGGAACCAATGGGGGCATGAGGACCATGTTTTTCCAGAATACCAATAGGAAGAATGCAGGTGTGCGCTGATTTTTCCAACGCCTTTGGCCACTCTCCGGCTGTCAACTCGTCCCAGCGAAAAGGAATTTCCTGAGCCATGGTCTCGATAGAAACCAGGAGAAAAAAGAAAAGAATTTTTAAGACTTGTTTCATATAGATGCAATGTTGTTTTGTGAAATTTAATCAAATTTTCAGCCATGCAAATTCATTTTAGTTCTTTTATTGCAATGTTGCGGTAGCGGTGGGATACGCCCCGCTTGTGAGGTATAGGGTCTGCAAAGAACTTTTCCTTGTAACAGTCTTGCACCCATGTATTGGAGAATGAATATTCAAAGCAAACAATTTATTCTTCTCCTAAATTTAATCAACTCAGGCTAATTCTTTCCAAAATATAGTAAGGAGAAAATCAGGGCTCTGTAGCTTCTGCTATTCGTGACTTGAAAAATACCCTTGTTGCTTTAAGGCATTTTGAAGGGTCAGGTATTCAGATATATTTTCCATATTCAATACCCCTGCAAACTCACTGCCGGCATACACCAGATACAAATCATGCGGTGCTTCCTGAATTTTCAGTATTACATTTTCCAGCAATTCATCAATTTTTAAACGTATAGGGTCTTTGTTCATGACCTGTTCTATTAAAGCCTCAGACTTATGTTCTGATAAGGCAGCCACCACATCTTTCCAGGATAGTGTTCCTTTGATTTCATCATTTTCTTTGACCACAAAGGCCTTTTCCTGACTATTCAGTAAAAGTGTAACCGCATGGGATAAAGGCTCGTCGGACCTTAGAACAGAATATTGCTGCATCAAAACATCACGAACTCTTTTTCCTCTTAAGGAGGCCTTCATCTGCTCAAAACTCATTTCAGCCTGAGCGCCAAGCAAAATAAACAACCCAATGAAGATGAGCATGGGACTCACATAAAATCCAAATATGATGAAGCCTACCGCAATGATTTGTCCTAAGGCAGTTGCAATACGGGTGGCCTTGGACCTTGAAAATTTAAAGGAAAGTAAGGCTCTGAATATTCTTCCCCCATCCATGGGGAATGCAGGAATGAGATTGAATAAGGCAAGAAAAAGATTAATGACATAAAGATGAAACCAAAAGTTTTCCGTAGTAAGACGCATCTCCTTCATAGAATCTGGAAATGCATCGGTTATCTGTAATGTTAGGTATAGAACCGCTGCAATTACAATATTCACAATTGGTCCCATAATAGCCACTACTAATTCCTGACCTGGCTTTTCAGGAATTCCTTCCATGCGGGCTAGCCCGCCAATGGGCAGCAGATAAATATCCTTGGTGTTGAAGTGATAATGCTGGGCAGCAAGCGCATGTCCTAATTCGTGCAAGGTGATGCATACAAACACCACACCTACAAAACCAAGTCCTAGTAAAATTTCATTGAAACCATGCCCTTGAGCAAGGTGCACCTGAATCACATACAGGATCAGAAAGATGAATGTCCAGTGTACAAAGATCTTTATGCCCGAAACTTTACCTATGTAAAGAGACCACTTCATCGATGCATTTTATATCGTATGTTCTGAATCTATATTCGCTTCTCTCCAATGCTCCGGCTCATGTTGAAACAATGACTTCCATCCGCCGCCATAATGCCCTTTTATCTTTCCCTTTACAAGTGACAGAAGAACCATTACAACACCGGCAACCACATTGTTCCATATGGCTTCGGTTGATTGAAAAAAAAGCGGTGAGGCAATCAATGCAATTCCTGAGAGCAGCGTAAAAAATCGCGCCGAACGGTTCAGTTCCCACAATGCTACAATGGCGCATGTAATGGCCAGTGGTCCGATGATATAGTTGTAATCAGCTTCTGCTTTTTCAAATGCAAACAAAGCCGGAGTGATCATGATCCATATACCTGCTATAATATTGAAGATTGCTGCCCACATATAGCTTGAAAATTTACAGGTTCATTTCTTGCCCCAAAACGCTTTCCATACTGGATGGCCTTTTCTTTTCACACGCTGCAAATATTGAAGGCTGGCCAGCACCTCATCTACTGCCGGAGAAATCATGACTACTGAAATAACCGCCGTTACCATGCACAGGGTGCACCATGCACCTACCACCACCGGCTGTAGCATAATAAGTACTATGCTGACCAGACCCAGCGGCCCAATGGCAATGCCAAAAAGAATCACGATCCAGGGTTTGGATTTCCAACGGTCAGTTTTTCCGATGAGGCCCGTAACCACATCCAACACGTAGCCAAAAGCACCAAGCAATGCATCGGATACGGGAAATGCCCTGGATACTTTGGAATGCAAAACCCGCTCGCTGCCATCGCCAAAGAAAGGCTCCCATACCGTAGGAAAAATGCCTATCTGATAAAAACCAAGATAAAGCGCAATCAAAAATCCCACCAGCGCAATGATGACCAGCGGTATGCGCTGCGGCCACGTAGAAGGATTATAATCCCATCCAGGAGGTATATTTTCGCTTTTCATCATTCTCCCTTCTCCAGCTTGTTTTCTTTATACCACCTTTCAGGATCGGCTTTTAAATTGCTGATCATTTCCGGCAGCGTGTCCATAAGATTGTGTTTCGGCTTCCACGCCAACAGTTTTTCCGCCCGGCTGATATCTAGCTCAAAGTGATCATCGGCCCGGTCAATCATCCAAGGTTTAATAAAGGGATTGCCAAAAAGATCCATCACCCAGGCGCCAGCTTTTGCAACTGGTGCCGGAATTTCAAGCGTCTTCCATTCTTCGCCATGAATAAGCAGCCCTATTCTATCCTGCAATTGCTCATAGCTGGGCGTTACCGGCTCACCAATATTAATTGCTATCTCCGGCGGTAGTGATTTTCTTTTCTCAACAGTTTTTTCAAGGGCATCCAGCAGATCTTCCATGTGTAGGAAAACGTTGCCGTGCTTTATATCTCCCGCGAAAAAATGGCTAGTGATCTGCTTTTCATAAATGCGCTGTATCTGATGCGCAATAGGAATGGAATGAGTCCACTCGTCATAAACCCCTGCCAGCCGTAACAGCACAGCGGGTATATGCCCTCTCTTTTTGCGAATCAATTCTTCCGTGTCCACTTTCGATTCAGGATAATCCCAGTTTGGCTCCAGCGGAGCGTCCTCATTTATTTTGATGCCCGGTTCGGTGGGTTTGTAAATAAGATTGGTGCTGGAGAATAAAAACTGCTCTACCTCGAAAGGCTGAAGCGCAGCTATTAATTTTTCGGTTCCTTTCAAGGTTACTTCATCATATAAAGGGCTGGGTTCACCCGAAAAATCGTAATAAGCAGCCAGATGAATAACGGAAGAGATGGTATCACCATACTGTTTGCGGATGTCCGACATTACCGAGTTGATGTTACCGGCATTGGTAATGTCAAAATTGATGCGGTTGGCTTCTGCCTTCGACTGGTGTTTTAACTCTTCCTTATCCAGCCCGATGAGCCGATACTTCCCAGACAAATATTCAAGAACCTGGTTACCGATAAAGCCACTGCTTCCAGTAACGATGACCAAAGGTTTGGTAACTTGTTCCATAGTGAGTTTGTTTTTTTTGCTTTGCAGGTCAACGCGTTTGAGGCTCTGTGCTTGCCTGGTAGTTGATACTGCTCTCTGCAATTTGGGTCAACAATAGATCTGCTTGTTTTTCTTCTTCCAGGGTTTGACCCAACAGTTCTTTTACTTCCATCAAGCCCATGGTTTTGGCCAGTTGTGTCAAACCTCCATAAGTGGCAATCTCATAATGTTCGGCTTTTTGTGCTGCGAAGATGATGCCCACATCCCTTTGAGCACTTCCCTCCTCAGTTTCATCTACAATGTCTTCACCTTCTTCAAAGATGCCTGCCATTGCAGGACATTTTTTTCCTTCTGCTGCTTCCCCCATTAAGGAGAATACTTGGTCTAAGCGCTCCATTTGGGTCCTGGTTTGGGCAGCATGAGCACTCAATACATCTTTCAATTGCTGGGAAGTAGCAGCCTCCTGAAGTTTTGAAAGTTTTTTGATCAACTTTTTCTCTACCCAATAAATATCATGCAATTGATCTACAAAAAATTCCTTTAGCTTGGAATTCAAAACAGTTTCTTTTACTTGAGTTTCCATAAAATGTGTTTTTAAATAAACTGAAATAATAATGCCAGAGCAATTTTTACAGACGCAATTTTATACAACATTATGGTGTTCACATTGCCGATTTATATAGAGGCAGAAACAGTTTTGATGTTTTAATATTAAAATCGAAAAATGACTAGTTTTTCCTAAATTGAACAATTAAAGACAATGCGTGCTGATTAGGTAGTTTTTTTAACTTAACCAATATGAACGAACATTATTACAATGCAAAGGATCTAGCAAAATTTAGCAAAATTGCCGACTTTCAGAAGGAACTAGGAGATAAGTTCTTCTCTTACTACACCGAAGTATTTAAAGACAGTGAATTAACAGCAAGAGAAAAATCGCTCATTGCCCTTGCCGTAGCACATGCAGTACAATGTCCATATTGCATTGACGCTTATAGCAATGATGCCTTTGAAAAAGGATGGAGCGAAGCACAAATGATGGAAGCTGTACATGTAGCCTGTGCTATTCGTGGCGGAGCTTCTTTGGTGCATGGTGTGCAAATGATGAATAAGGTGAAAGAAATAGCTATGTAAATATGGCAAAATCCTTAAAAGCCCAACATAATGTATTGGCTGACGCCCACGTACAAATAGGGATTTTGGAACATGGCCCTAATGGCGATTTTGCTTTGGTTCCATTCCAGGAGATGCTGCAACAATCAGGTTTATATCCTCTAAAACCTGCTGAAATAGAAATTTTCCAGGTGAATATTGGCAAAATGTGCAACCAAACATGCAGGCACTGTCATGTAGACGCCGGGCCTGACCGTAAAGAGATTATGACAAAGGAAACGATGCAGCAGTGTATTGAAGTTTTGAAGGCTAATCCGCAATTGAAAACTGTGGACATTACTGGCGGTGCGCCTGAAATGAACCCGGATTTCAGGTGGTTCGTTGAACAAATAGCAAAATTGCAAAAACATATAATTGTTCGATGCAATCTTACTATAATCCTTGCTAATAAAAAGTACAACGACCTGCCACAATTCTACAAACAGAATGATGTAGAAGTAATTTCCTCTCTTCCCTTCTATTCACAATCAAGAACTGACCGGCAGCGTGGCGATGGTGTCTTTGAATCTAGCATCAGAGCGCTACAAATGTTAAATGAAGCAGGTTATGGAATGGAAGGAACGGGACTTGTTTTAAACCTTGTTTACAATCCTGCCGGAGCCTTTCTTCCTAGTTTGCAAAATTCCCTGGAAAAAGAATACAAACAGGCATTGAAACACCAGTTTGACATAACTTTCAATAATTTGTTTGTTATTGCCAATATGCCCATCAGCCGCTACCTTGACTATTTACTGACTAGTGGAAACTATGAAAGCTATATGGAAAAACTGGTGAACGCTTACAATCCATTGGCCGCAACCAAAGTGATGTGCCGCAACACGATTTCCGTTGGATGGGACGGATTTTTATACGACTGCGATTTCAACCAAATGCTGGAACTGAAAGTAAATTGCCACAGCCAGCATATAAATGATTTCAAAGAAGAAGAATTAAACAATAGAAACATCATTATCGGCCAACATTGTTATGGCTGTGCAGCAGGCGCCGGAAGCAGTTGTGGCGGAGCTGTTACCTAATAAAAATAGTATGGAAGCATTATATAAGGCAAAAAATTATCTGATAGAACAGGGCATTCATAAAGCTGATATTGGTATTGTTTTGGGTACTGGTTTGAACCAGTTAATAAACAATGTTTATATCGAAAAGCAGATCCCTTACACTGAAATCCCAAATTTTCCTGTATCTACAGTAGAATTTCATAAAGGCAATCTGATATATGGAACTATGGGTTCCAAAAAGGTTCTCATCATGCAGGGACGTTTTCATGCTTATGAAGGCTATACCATGCAGCAGATTGTTTTTCCGGTTCGTGTAATGAAACTTTTAGGAGTGCAAAAACTTATTTTATCCAATGCAGCAGGAGGCATCAATCTGAACTTTAAGAAAGGTGACCTGGTATTAATTGATGACCATATAAACCTTTTGAATGGTAATCCGCTAAGTGGCAAAAATCACGATGATTTAGGACCACGTTTCCCAGATATGAGCGAACCTTATGATCCGGAACTGAAAAACTTAATACAACAAAAAGCATTTGAATTAGGCATTACAGTAAAGAAAGGTGTATATGCTGCAGTGAATGGTCCTAACCTGGAAACAAAAGCAGAATACCGGTACTTAAAATTCATTGGGGCTGATATGGTAGGCATGTCAACCGTTCCTGAAGTAATTGCCGCGGTACACATGCAACTTCCCTGTTTGGCTGTTTCTGTGATTACAGACGAATGTGACCCAGAACATTTAAGACCAGTTAACATTGCTGAGATCATTGAAGTCGCAGGTAGGGCCGACCGTAAACTCTCTCAATTGATTGTAAGTACAATTGAAGCACTATGAAAAAGGAAGCGCTGTTGATTTTTGCAAAAAATCCGATCTATGGGCAGGTCAAAACAAGGCTCGCTGCCTCCATAGGAAAAGAGACAGCATTGGCTGTGTATAAACAATTGCTTCAACATACACTATTCATCACTGAATATTTACCTATACATAAGATCTTATTTTATTCTGCTTATTTAGATGAACATGATCATTGGAACTCTAATTTTTTTGAGAAAAAAGTTCAAAAAGGTGCGGATTTAGGAGAAAGAATGAAAAACGCTTTCACCTATGCTTTTCAAAACGGCTTTGAAAAAGCTGTAATTATTGGTACGGATTGCCCTGAACTTGATGCTGGTCTTATTATGAACGCATTTTCCTACTTGAATCGTAATGATGTACTTATTGGACCAGCAAAGGACGGTGGTTATTATTTATTAGGAATGAAAAAAACTCATACTTTCTTTTTTGAGGATATGGAATGGAGCTGTAACAAGGTTTTAGAAGCAACTATCAGCTTATGTACAAAACATAATCTACAATATGAGCTATTGCCGCAATTGCATGATATAGATGAAGAAAAAGATATAGTTCATCTAAAAGCAATAAAGCCATGAATGAACATCATCTGGTTTTTGTGTACAATTCCAATAGTGACCTGTTCAGCACCGTTGCTGACTTTGTACATAAAATATTTGCACCTGCTACATACCAATGCCGCTTGTGTGCACTGACCTATGGCAGCTTTGCAGAAAAGCAGGAATGGAAAAATTTTATTGACCAATTTCCAATTAAAGCAATTTTTCTGCATAAGGATGAATTTATAAGGAAGTATCATATACAAACTGTATTTCCTTCAGTTTTTATTCAAACTGATTCAGTATGGAGAGAACTAGTTACACGACAAGAAATTGAAAAGTGCCAAACAATTGGGAAATTAAAAGAGTTAATAACAAATAAATATGATACCTATGTTCAGCATCATCATACCAACTTATAATGAAGCTGACCAGATAGCAAATACAATCTGCAAAGCACATGCAGCGAACGGGCAGTACAAAGCAGAAATTATTGTAGTGGATGGTGGCAGCACAGACGATACAATTTCTATTGCAAATCATTTAGGAGCAAGAACCGTATTAAGTGAACGCAAAGGCAGGGCTGCACAAATGAATAAAGGTGCATCCATTGCAAATGGCGAAATGCTTTACTTTCTTCATGCCGACAGTATACCGCCACAAGGCTTTACAATGAAAATCTTAAATGCTTATGAATGTGGGTTTAATTGCGGCTGCTTCCGGTTGGCATTTGATCATGATCATTGGTTCTTAAAAGCGAATGCATGGTTTACGCGTTTTAATATGAATGCGTTTCGCTTTGGAGATCAAAGTTTATTTGTAACAAAAGAAGTTTTTCATAAATCAGGTGGATTTAGAGAAGACTTACTTATGATGGAAGACCAGGAAATCATTCACCGAATCAAAAAGCATGGAAAGTTCAGAGTGGTCAATGATGTAGTGGTCACTTCAGCAAGAAAGTATCTAGACAACGGCGTTTATAGAATGCAGGTAATCTTTTATCTGATCTGGGCATTATATTATTTAGGCTATTCGCAGGAAAAGTTATTAAGGTTGCATAGGCGATTAATACATAAACATAAATTGTAGGTACATGAAACCGGGTGATGAAAATGCCAAATGGCATATTCAAAAAGTAAAGGCGAAAAATTGAGAAATAATGATTAAATCCATTTTTGAAAGCTATGGAATACCCATTCTGTTTTGTTTATTTATAGTGTTATTTATATTGGAAAGCAAGTTCCAGTTAAGAAAAAGAGTGCAGAATAGGTGGAAAAGAATGATCATCAATTTTATAGTTTCCATTCCTGCTTTTGCTTTGCTCCGTTTACTGTTGATTCCTGTTATGGTTTGGTTGGCAGCAAAAAATCAGGGATGGCAATTAGGTCTTATTTATTTGTTTGATGCACCTGTTGTAGTAAAATCCATTGTTTCTTTTTTATTACTTGATTATAGTAATTACATCTGGCATATCCTACTACATAAACTGCCCATACTTTGGCGGTTTCATTTAGTGCATCATACCGATCTGGATTTAGATGTAACTACAGCTTTCCGTTTTCATTTTGGCGAGTTAGTAGGTTCTGTGTTTTTCCGGGGAGCAGCCATTATAATCATTGGAGCCTCTCCCTTAATGGTTCTAATATATGAGATCGCATTCGAAGCAGCTACGCAGTTTCACCACAGTAATGCCAAACTTCCCTTTACATTAGAAAAGTTCCTGAATTATTTTATAGTAACACCAAGAATGCATGGCATTCATCACTCTATGATCAAAAAGGAAACAAACAGCAATTACTCAATAATATTTTCCTTTTGGGACAGGATACATAAGACTGTTCGCCTGAACATACATCAAATTGACATTGTAACAGGTGTGCCATCTTATGCCGATGAAAGGGAGCTGACCATAGGTAAGCTATGGATGCTGCCTTTCAAAACAATTCGTAAATGGAAAGATGGCGAAAGACCTCTTGATGGAAATAATAACCAGTTAATAGAGTAGTAAGGCATATTGAAAGCAGCCAAGGTATTAATGCTGATAGCTATCTTGCTACATTAGGATTTGGTCTGAGTTCTAGAAATTGAAATCAGGAGGCACAACTATTGCAATAGCTGATAATCACAGTCAGTTCTTCAACAATTTTAATCTATCGACTATGGCAAATGCACAATTGACCATTTCAAGCCCGGCCTTTCAAAATGAAGGAGAAATACCAAGCCGCTACACTTGTGATGGAGAAAATATTAATCCACCATTACACATAGAGAACATTCCTCCATCAGCAAATAGTTTGGTAATAATAGTTGAAGATCCTGATGCTCCTAAAGGCAACTTCACACATTGGCTGGTGTGGAACATTGAACCTGCCAAAACCATTGGTGAAGACAGCGTTCCAGGAACAGTGGGTCTGAACAATTTTGGCAACAACTCCTATGGCGGTCCATGTCCTCCTTCCGGCGCTCACCGGTATTATTTCAGAGTATATGCATTAGACACCAGGCTGACCATTCCGCCCAACTCGGATAAAAAAGCATTGGAACAAGCCATAAAAACGCATGTAATAGCAGAGGGGGTTTTAATGGGCCGGTATGCACGAGTTAGTATGTAAGCCGCATGAACATTTCTCCGATGTAAAACGGAGAGGAGAAGAGGAAGAATAGGTACTTTGACGAGGGCTCGTAGAAGAACATAATGATGTAGAAAGTACCAATTTTCCTTTACCTGTTAATGCATAACTTCGTTGGCTTTAAACAACCAGCAATATGATAAAGCTTGATGAAAGCCTATTGAAAAAATATGCACAGGTGATGGTGCAATATGCATTGAATAATGGTCAAGGAATTAACAAAGGTGATACCGTGTTTCTGGTGGGTCAGGAGTGTGCAAAAGACCTTTTTATTGCTATAGCAAAAGAGATCTATTTGGCAGGAGGAAACCTTATTACTCATTACCTACCTAATAATTTACGGGACAACAGCCTCATACGCTTTTTGTTGGAAAATGGGTCTGATGAACAAATCAGTTTTTTTGCAAAACCATACTGGCAGGGAGTAGTTGAAGCGACAGATCATATTTTGTTTATTATTTCAGAGCCTGACATTCATTATCTGGAAGGGCTACCCTCACCCAAGATCAGCATGATGAACAGTTCAAGAGCTCCATACATGAAGATGCGGGAAAAAAAGGAGCAGGAAGGAAAGTTATCTTGGTCACTTTGCCTCTACGGTACGCAATCAATGGCGAATGAAGCTGGATTGAGTTTGGAGGAGTACTGGGATCAGATCATTGAAGCATGTTACTTACGTGAAGATGATCCGGTAAAGAAATGGAAAACGGTGCAAAAGGAGATTGAGGATATAAAAGATAAGTTAGATGCATTGGAAATTGAAAAGTTGCATATAAAGGGTGACGATGTGGATCTACATGTGCAAATTGGTGCGCACAGGAAATGGTTAAGTGGTGGTGGAAAAAACATTCCAAGTTTTGAGATATTTACCTCTCCCGACTGGCGCGGAACTAACGGCACCATCAATTTTAATCAGCCCTTATATTATTCAGGTAAACGTATTTCCGGTGTATCTCTTACTTTTGAAAATGGGGTTGTAGTGGCTTCCTCTGCTACAGAGAATGAAGATGCATTAAAAGAAATGATAGCGCAGGAAAATGCTGATAAGGTTGGTGAGTTTTCGCTGACTGACAAGCGGCATTCGCGGATCACAAAGTTTATGGCCACTACCTTATTTGATGAAAATATGGGTGGTTCATTTGGGAACACACATATTGCCCTGGGCAATGCTTACAAGGATACTTTCACAGGAGATATGTCAACCGTAACAGATGAACAATGGACTGAAATGGGCTATAACAGTTGTCCTAAAGTACATACGGATATCATAAGCACCAGTAACAGAACTGTTACGGCCAGACTGCGTAACAATACGGAAAAAATTATTTACAAGGGTGGGCAATTTGTGTTGGATTAGTTTGAGGGTTGAATAGTGAAACGTGTTTTGAAAAACTATCTTCGTACAGGAATGCTGATACCCGCATGAACGGCCAGGTTATTAAGGTTTTTAAAATCATCCTGCTTGAAGGGCATAATGCTGTAGGAAGCGCCAATGGAAAGGCCGGCACCACCCTTCCTGAAAGGGATATTTAGACCCGCCTCAGGACGCGCTGCAAACCTGATCTTTGCTTGCCTGTCACCAAATTCACCAAATAATTGCTGGTATTGAATGAAGTTAGCTCCTGCGCCAACACCTGCATAGGGTTGTATAGTGCCACCTGGCATAAAATTGTACTTTACTTCTGCCAGCACTGGTATTGTTTGAATGGAGTAAGTGAGTACTGCCGACAAATCACTTCCATCCGATAATTTATAAAGTTGTCTGGGGTTCTTTTGATAAAAATCCTGAAAGCCTGTACCAATGCCAAGTCCAACCTTATCAGAAACATTATGTAAAAAGCTGGCACTAAAACCGCGGTAAGAATTAGAAGACACAATATCTTTAAAACTACCAGTTGGAAAAGCCGCAGTATAATTGATCGTAAAATAGTTCTCTCCTTGTTGCGCATTCAATGTGAAAGCAGAAAAAAGAGTAAAAACAAACAAAATAAATATTTTCTTGTTTTTCATATCCTGGTTTTTATGGATTGGTTTTTAAATAAGGTGATTGATCGAACAAGGCCTGCACCTGGCTTTGCACATTGCTGCTTACAAAAATTCCCCGCCCGCGGATCAATCCATTCCATACACCATTGATAGTTTGACTATCAGAGGCATTTTTTAGGTCAAGCACATCGATAGACAGTGCTGCTTCGGTACTTTGGTAAACACCATAGGAAGGAGGAAAATAATAACCATAATCGGCATAGCCCCAGTAATAAGGATCATAGAAGCCTCCATAATAATCCCAGTAATCTGAAAAACTTACAATATTGGTGCTTGTGCTATAAACACGACTTACATTAATACCTAGGTCGGGATTTTGAGTGCGGTCAACTATTGAATAACCTCTAGTGTTCATGGCATTTTGTATGGCACTGATCACTTGCAGGTCCCAAGGTGTTGCTGCCCTGCCTGCAAAGCGACCGTTATCAATGAGAGAAACCGAATCAACAATGCTGTAAGTTTTGTAAGAACCAAAATTTACCAAGGAGTCATGGTTAGTAATATAGATTCGGCTTTCCTCTTCGGTCAAGTTTTTAAGGGGATCTTTGGAGCAACTGCTGACCCCAAGAAGGGTGCTGAGCGTTAGCAGTGCCCACCCAATCATTCTGTACATGTATTTTGTTTTTTTATTGAATTTAAACAAAGCAAATGCCTGATTTTAATTGATGAGGTTTTAAAAAGCTACACCTTCCCCAGTTGATTAATCTTCAGGCCGTAAAAATTAAATTAAGGTTTTGTTATCGACACAGAGCCTTTTGACGATTGCGACAAAGTGCCAGAGTCCCTTTAATGAAATTAATACTATACAATTTCTGAGTCCCCTTGTGTTAAACATTTCTTAATCCAAGTTTCATTATGAGGTAACAGTGGGTTTTTTAGTTTCGCGCAATCAAAAGCTTTTTAAAAGAGAACAATTGTTTTTTGCATAGCTGTTGTTATTTTTTTACACAGGGAAAGTAAAACATCCATTCTAGCATAAGAAATTTATATATTTACTTGAATCTCATTAAATGATCATGAAGAGATCTTTTATATTCATATTGTTCCAAATGGTTTTTGTTGTGCTAAACAGTTTCGGTCAAAATAATAAATACACTACTTTATACCTATCAAACTTTAGTTTCACAAATAAGCAGAATATTATTGGTTCTGTTGGTCTCAGGAATGTTGAAAAAGCACAAATAAAATCTATCAGTATTGAGGGCGAATATGCTAAAGCTTTAAGAATAAGTAGGGATTTTACACTTTCGATCAATAAGCAAAAGCTAAGTCCAGAAATAAAGTGGTTTGATGTGGTTCTTAAAGCTCAAACTTCAATAGGTGAATTAAAAGATACATTCAGGATCGTACAAGATAACTTTATTAGAAATAAGGTGATTGCACATCGTGGGGCGTGGAAAAATACAGGAGTACCTGAAAACTCTGTTGCGGCATTAAAACATGCTATTGCACTAGGTTGCGAAGGCAGTGAATTTGACGTGCATATGTCTTCTGATTCCATTCCATTTATTAATCATGATGCTGATATTCAAGGAGTTTCCATAGCAAGAACTCCTGCAAACCAATTAAAGCAATTGCAACTTTCTAATGGAGAAAAACTCCCAACACTCGAGCAATATCTTAAGGCAGGAATAGGGCAAAACACAACAAAGCTTATTCTTGAAATCAAAACTTCTGCCTTGGGCAAAGAATCTTCCATTGCTTTAACCAATAAAGTTGTAGCGTTGGTAGAGCAATTGCATTGCCAAGCCTGGGTTGATTATATCAGCTTTGACTATGATGTTTGTAAAGAGGTAATGAGGATAGCTCCTTATGCTAAAGTAGCCTATTTAAAAGGTGATAAAACACCCTCGGAATTAGAATTGGGTAATTTCTACGGTCTTGATTATCATTATAGTGTATTACAAAAACATCCAGAGTGGATCAGAGATGCACAACAGAAGAAATTAACCATCAACGTCTGGACAGTCAATGATCTAACAAATATGGAGTGGTTGCTTAAAGAACGTGTAGATTTTATTACAACAAATGAACCTGAACTCCTTTTAAATTTGGTTTCCAAAGAGTAGTAAAACAGCTTCTGTCGCATCAATCTATAATGCATTAATTTAAATGTGCGCGCTTCCTCGAATTTATCCCCCAAGAACTTACTTTTCCTAAATTCTGTGCAATTATCTATGGAATTTTAAGTAAATCTACATTAAGAGCATTGGGAGCATCTGGCAGAGTAGAGAAAGATGAGTAATTTGACGCTATGTAAATAATAATGAAATGCTTTTTATTTTATAGTCGGAGGCATTAAAGAACAAAAAACAGTTTTTAAGGGACGACTATTTATTTACTTTTATTGTGTTCTTTGAAACGCAAGTATATAAAGCGATATGAATATATAAGGTAATATGAAACTTAATTAAATGCCTGGTGAGTTAAATAGAGATTTATTTATTGAACAACTTAAAGACTCAAAGCAATGGGATGTGATTGTTATTGGCGGTGGTGCAACGGGTCTGGGTATAGCATTGGATGCTGCCAGCCGCGGGTATTCCACCTTGCTACTAGAGCAAAGCGACTTTGCAAAAGGTACCTCCAGCCGCAGTACCAAGCTTGTACATGGCGGTGTTCGCTACTTGGCACAAGGGGATATTCGTTTGGTTTACGACGCTTTGCGGGAGAGAGGCCTTTTGCTACAGAATGCCCCACACCTGGTAAAGCGGCAGGCATTTGTTATACCCTGTTACAATTGGTTTTCCAAAGTGAAATATTATATGGGGCTGACCATTTACGATTGGCTTTCGGGTGATTTCAGTTTTGGTAAGTCCAGGCTTCTAAATCGTGAGGAGGTAATCAAGCTATTGCCAGGGATTAAAGAAAATGGGCTGGTGGGAGGGGTGGCGTATTTTGACGGGCAATTTGATGATGCGAGACTAGCAATTAACCTGGCGCAAACCTGTTCTGAAAAAGGTGGGATCGTATTAAATTATTTTAAGGTTACTGGACTGTTGAAGGAAAATGAGAAAATCAACGGGGTTGTGGCTGTTGATGTTGAAACAAATCAGGAGTACATATTGCAAGCCAAGGTTGTGATCAATGCTACCGGGGTATTTGTAAATGACATTCTTCAGATGGATGTACCTGAATGCAAACCACTGGTGAGACCAAGTCAGGGTGTGCATCTTGTGTTTCCTAAATCCTTGCTTAGTGGAGATAGTGCCCTGATGATTCCCCAGACGACCGATGGCCGGGTTCTTTTTGCCGTTCCCTGGCATGACCATGTGCTAGTAGGTACAACTGATACACCTCTGGATAAACATTCCCTTGAGCCACAGGCACTGAGGGATGAAATCAATTTTATAATAAGTACAGTAAGGCAGTACATGACTGCTTCTATAGAGCCAAAAGATGTATTGAGTGTTTTTGCAGGTCTTCGTCCTTTGGCACATCCGCAAAAAGACACACATAGTACTAAAGAAATATCCCGGGACCATAAGCTTATCGTCAGTGATTCAGGACTAATAACTATAACGGGGGGAAAATGGACCACTTACAGGAAAATGGCTGAAGAAACCGTGGATCAGGCTATAAAAACCGGAGGTTTATTCCCGGAACCCTGTACAACCAAGCATATCAGGATTCATGGTTGCACTTTGTCTTCTTCTCAAAGCCATTTAGCCGTGTATGGTACCGATCAGGAAAAGATTGAGGAGTTGATCAAGGAAAATACATTATTAGGCAGAAAGTTAATTGACGGCTTGCCATATATGGAAGCCGAAGTTGTATGGGCCGTGAAGATTGAAATGGCCCGGACTGTTGAAGATGTATTGGCCAGAAGACTCCGTATTTTATTTTTAAATGCTAAAGCCGCACTGGATGTTGCTTCAAGAGTTGCAGAAATAATGGCAACAGAACTTAAAAATGATGAAGAATGGAAAGAATTGCAGTTAAAGAGTTTTACCAGAATTGGTAATCAATATTTATTGGAATCTTACATTAGTAAAGCTCCGATGGAGGAAATATAACATACGATCCTTTATTAACATGTACATGCATATTAAAGAAGATTTTCATTGTGCATCCTCCACCCGGGGAAGAAACAAGTTTCAATTTGCCATTATAATATTGAACCCTGTTGTTTATCGTTTTTAGTCCCAATCCTTTTTTTACTTTTTCGGTATCAAGTCCAATACCGTCATCTTTAATAATTAAAAGCACTCCAGTAGCATTGTAACAAATCCTAATTATGGCATTTTTTGCTTTGGAATGCTTTATGATATTGCAGACAGATTCCTGAATGGTTCTGTAAATGGCTACCTGATCTTCATGCTTGAGCATATCAATGCACTGAGACAATTTATATTCAAAAGTAAAATGCACTTTTCCAGTAATATTAATTCTTTCCAGCATCTCATTAATAGCAGCAATCAGCCCAATATCATTAATGGCAGAAGGATTTAGCGAATGACTTATCCTTCTGATCTCAGTAATTGCTTGTTGCAGGCTATGATTGCATTTACGAATCAATTGATCTGTCATATCTTTTTTAAGCAGAGAGGCTTCTAATAAGAGTTTACAGGAAGTAAGAATCTGGTTGACATTATCATGTAGTTCTGCTGATAATTCCTGTCTTTCTTTTTCCTGTACTTCAAGTGCAGATTTAATAATCTGTCTTTTGTTTCTTTTTTCCTGTTCAATGAGCTTTTTCTGAAGATTCTCTTCTTGGGTAACATCTACTGCCCAACCGCCTATATAGGTTTCTTCATTAAAGTAAAACGGAAACCTATGAACTTTGTAAATGCTAGAACTACCATCCAGATTTAACTTTTTTTGAATGTTCACCTGGGGTTTGGCATCTCTTATAACCTGAAGGTTGATTTTATAGCTTTCCTGGGCTAGTTCCTGAGGGAGTATTTCCATCAAGCTTTTCCCAATGTCCTCTTTCTTTAAATTTAATAACCTGCTATGTGCCTGGTTCATGTACTTCAAGGTTCCTTTAGAATCATTGATCCATGCCAGGTGTGGGGTATGATCCATAAACAGGTCAAAAAGCATTTTACTTCTGGAAAGTTCTTTTTCAAATTCTATTTTTTGCTGTTCAGATTTTTCAAGTTCTTTTTTTACAGTAATATCTTTTATGTTGGCGTAGATTCCGGTAATATTATTATCTATATCTCTCGCCGGAATATAATTGCAATCCAGCCATTTAGAAGATTTATTGTTCCTGGGAACCTCTATTTCATACCGGATACTTTCTCCATTTAATACTCTTCCTAGAATATTGCTCAGGGGTGCTTTTCTGTATGAGGGTACTTTCTCTAAAATATTATCATTAAGTTTTCCCTCAAAGCCATAAACTTCTTTTCCTATTTTAATGGCTTCCTCATTACCAAACTCAATTCTGAAGTCCTTGTTCAGAATGAAAAATCCTTCTTCAATAATGGTGCTTATATTGTAAAAGTTGCGCAATTTACTTCTAAGATATAAATCATTGGTTTTATCTCTGATTACTGCAACATATCCTATCTTTTCATCTTTAGTATTAAAAACAGGTGTAAACGAAGCTTCTGCAAATAATTGACTTCCGTCTGTTCTGTAGTGCTTTATGTTGCCTTGCCAATGTTGCTTTTCAATGAGTGTTCGAATTACAAGATTTTTGTTGACATTTAAGATCTCATACTGGACCACTTTCCAAATTGGCCTACCAATAACTTCTTCTGCTTTTAATTCAAAAAGGGTCTCGGCCGCCTTATTCCAAGTTTTAATTATGAATTTTTTGTCTGTTGAAACTATAGCATCTTTAATAGTAGAAAGGAGCTTTGCCTGATAGAGAATATTTTCCTCTTCTTTTTTTTGCATGCAGACATTCTTGCCTATGAGGTGAATATCTCTTTTTCCTTCTGAGTTTTGATTTTGGTATATGGTCCATTGAAAACACTCTTCAGCTTCAGGAGCCCTTGATTTTACTTCTATGGTAATAGTTTGGTTGGTATTCAACTTACATAATTCTATTGCACGTAAGATTTCTTCAGCTTTCTTTTTTTGCAGGATTTCTTTTAAGTTCTTTCCAATCAATGCAGGACAGGATTCATAACCAAAGAACCGGATAAAGTTATGGTTGTAACTTAATAGTTTTCCATTTTCATCTACAGAGGCACAGCAAACGTTAGTAACAGTCATGGAGGTACGGTTTTTCGAGGCCTGATTGATAAATGATTATGCCTTGGCTTGTGGTGGGTATAAGGCAAGTTATTTCTATAAAATGGAAAAACCTTTGCTAAATCGATAATTGGAAGAAATAATAGAAGATATACCTATTTGTTGTAGGTGTAATTAATTAGGTTTTATATAATCAAAAAATCCTGCTTTGGAGCAGGATCTGTATAGGATGTTTTGAAGCTATTTACTCTTCAGGTACCACGAACGTGATCGGCTGCTTGCGGTAAGCGTTTACGTTACGTCCGTTTTGAATAGCCGGAGTCCACTTGGGACCTCTTTTGATCGCGCGGATGGCTTCTTCCTCCATGCCGTAACCATGGTTGGTTAATGCTTTTACATCGCTGATACTACCAGATTTGTCCACAATGAACTGAACAATCACAGTATAAGTTCCGGGAGGCGCTCCGTTATCTATGGGAGTATTTGGGTTTAATGTTTTTTGCAAATGTCTTCGCCATGCGTCCGGACCTCCCGTGAAAGAGGCTTCTACTTCCACCGCTGTAAATATTGTCTTATCTTCTTCTGTTTGCCTGGGTGCTTCTACTACCATTTTGTTATCATCTACTACAGGAGGTGTAGCAATACCTATGTCTTTAATGCCGTCTTGGTTAATTATATCGATCTTTGTATCATTCAGATCTTTTACTTCCGGCGGAATATCTTCTTTATTTACATCCTTATCGTCAACAATTTTAGGACGTGTAAATTTTATCGTTTCTACTTTTTGAGGCTGCAAGTTTTTAGGTGGAGTAGGCGGAGGAGGATCAGTTTTCTTATCAGGATCCTGCGGAATGCTTTCTATAACCACGACTTTTGCTTCTATAGCAGCCTTCTTATCACCTTCCAGCGATTGGGATATAAAGAAGTAAATGAACAGAAGCGAAGCAATACCAGCAGTAATCGCCAGCGAAAGCCATATACGCTTGTTGTACGTCTTTCTTAAGTGATAAGCTCCATACTCTTTGTTCCTGCCATCGAAGAGGATATCCAGAAAGTTGGCGTTTAGAATTTTGGTTGCTTCCATAATTTGAGGTTTATAAATTAGATGCAACCATTTTATTTTTTCACAAATTATTTTAAAGTTTTTTTGCTGTACTATCTTCCATAAAGGAAATGAACATACGCTTAGTGTTTGTTATATAAACACTTTACTATTCTTTTAGGTTTATACCACTACGTATTTATGGTTTTTCCAGAGCATCCATAAGGAAAGTTGTGATAGCTGCTGGTATGTTTATAATAAGTGTTACTTAATAAGTATTAACTAGTATAGCCATTCGTTAAATACATATTCGACTTAATAAATATGCGTTTGGTCGAATAAATATGAGCTGGAATCTGTTTTTATGTAAAATTTGTATTTCTGTATACGCTATCAGAAAAAACCAAAACTGACCTATTGCCAAAACTATGACATTCCATAATTTTTCCCAGCTCTTATTCACTACTCCTGTTTACTCCCCTGTGGAGCAACCACCTGCAAAAATTAAAGTGGATGTACTGGTAAGCGAAAGAAAATACAAGGAACTTTTTGATACGATATCTGATGTTATCCTTGCTGTCGATATTCAATGTCATATAACCATTGCCAATGCTTCTTGTAAAGAATTTTTTGGTATGGAGCCTATGGAGTTGATTGGGCGCAAAATCAGCGAATTTTATGCTTATCCGGAACAAACGAGAGGATTATTAAAGCAACTTGACCAAAAGGGGGTTGTACGTGACTATATATTGCAATTCAAATCAAAAGATGGTAGTATTAAAACCGGGAGTGTTCATGCAAAATATATTTATGATGAAGCCAATAGTTTAATTGGTGTCAATGGAACAATATCAAATATTACCGATAAGGTAAGAGCTGAAGATGAAATTGCGAGAATCAAAGACTTTTATGAAACTATTTTAAACTCTCTTTCAGCAGATATTGCAGTGTTGGATGGTGAAAACAGATACTGCTATTTAAACATAAATGCAGTAAAAGATGAAAACCTGAGAAAATGGATCATTGGTAAAACTGACAAGGAATATTGTATAAAAGTTGGTAAAGACTTATCCATTGCTGAAACAAGGGCTCAAATGCACAAGGTTGCCAATGAAACAAAAGAGACGGTTGAATGGATTGAAGAGTTAACAGACAAGAACGAACGTAAACGGAATATAGTTAGAATCCTGAAGCCTTTTACATCAATAACAGGTGAACAATACAAAGTTGGTTATGGCTTGGATGTAACGCAACTAAAAGCTACAGAGGCAAATTTAAGAGAAAAAGAGAGCTATTTAAGATCTCTCCTCGAATCATTGCCGGATATGATTTTCCGTTTGAATAAAGACGGAAAATTCATTGACTTTAAAGCAAACAAGTATGAAGAACTTGCGATGAAGCCTGAGGAATTTCTAGGTAAAACGATGCACGAAATCTGGCCAGCAGAAATTGCTGATTACCAAATGCAATTTATAAATCAGGCCCTCCAAAGTGGCAAAATGGTAACACATGAATATCAAATGTCGAACCTGGCTGGAGAGATCGGTTATTTTGAAGCGAGAATCAATAAAATGTCGGACGAGGAGGTGGTCATAGTTGTACGCAATATAACAGAACGAAAAGAATTTGAAGAAAAAATACTGAATGCAGTCGTTCAATCTGAAGAGAATGAAAGAAACAGGATTGCAGGAGAACTACATGATGGCGTATGCCAGGAACTGACTGCAGCCAAACTCACTATTGAGATGGCAGAAGCAATGGCAGGTCAGGAGAATGAAACGCTTGCCAACATGCTCAACAAATGCAAACAGATCGTTCTAAACGCTTTGAACTCTGTTAGAAGGGCATCTCATGAGTTAATGCCCAAACAATTAAGTATGATCGGGTTTTGCGGGATGATTGAGTCTTTGGTATTTGAGTTAAATCAAATAGATTCGATCAGGTATTCACTGGAAATTAAAGGGGACCGTAAAGAGCCAACACCTTTTATCTCTATTAATTTATTGCGCATTGTACAAGAATTTATCCGAAACAGTCAGAAATACGCTGATACAGAAGCAATTGCAATTGCTATTGCTTTTAATGAACAATTCTTAAAAATATCGATAAAGGACTTCGGAAGGGGATTTGATATCAGGAAAATCACAGAGAAAAGTGGAATAGGTATTTTCAATATGTTGAAACGTATTGAAGCAATTGGCGGTCGCCATATACTTGATTCCAAACCCAATCAAGGTGTTAGTCTGATCATACAAGTACCTATTAAATAGAGGGGCAATTTGATTGTCTGTAGAGTTGATCACATTAAGTAATAAAACGGCCCTCTGTAGAAACAGAAGGCCTGAACGTTTGTTTGTACAGAAAATAATTGAACTTCTTTGAAAACTTCTTATATACTTGTTAAGGTCTCTGTTTTTTGAAATACATCTTCGTTTTTTCTTTCCCATACCAAAGCACTGGCTCCCAATATAGCAGCATCAGCTTCCTTGAGCTCACTGAAGATCAGTTTTACTTTGTTTTGGAAGATAGGCAACAGGTTTTGTTCCATGTGATCTTTAGTAGGGCGCATCAGCAAATCCCCGGCTTTGGTTACTCCGCCAAACAGGATAATAGCCTCAGGAGAGGAAAACATCACAAAATTGGCCAAGGCTTCACCCAATACTTCTCCGGTATAGGCAAAGACTTTCTGGGCCAGCTCATCGCCTTGCATGGCACAGGCACATACCAGTTGAGCATCAATGGACTCAGTTTTGTAGTCTCTTAAAAGAGATGGTCCTACCCAAGTATCCAACAATATTCGTGCAGTTAAGGCTATGCCTGTGGCCGAGGTGTAAGCTTCCAAGGGACCGTCACAACCGGTGGACCAGTGTTTACGACCTCTGCGTACAATGATATGACCCAATTCTCCGGCAAACCCATCATGGCCATAGACCAACTGGCCGTTACTTACTATCCCACTGCCTACCCCTGTACCTAAAGTGAGCATAATAAAATCCCTCATGCCTCTTGCTGCTCCATAAAGCATTTCTCCAACAGCAGCAGCGTTGGCATCATTGGTAAGAGAACAGGAAAGCCCAAGACGTTCTGTTACTAAATAAGCTAAGGGTACCGGTTTTTTCCAAGGCAAGTTGGGCGCATAGTCAACACTTCCTGTATAATAATTACCATTAGGAGCACCAATGCCTATGCCTTTGATGTTCGTTATTCCCACTTTTTTTATAATAGGGGCCAAGGCATAGTAAAGTGCTTCTACAAAGCTTTCCGGTGTGTGGTATAGGCTAGTGAGCAAACTGCCTGCGTAAGCAATTTCACCACGACGGTTCACCGCCCCAAATTTGGTGGTGGTGCCGCCAATGTCCACTCCAATGGCATATTCCTGATTGTTCATTTAGTTTTGAGTTGAAGAGGTTTTAAATATGTTTAGTGTCCTGCAGCAGCAGGGGTGTCATAATTGATTCCTTTCCGTTTTAAAATGGCCTTGGCTCTTATAGCATAAAAGGCTAAGTAAGCAAAACAAGCTACCCCCACCAGGTAAGACAATTGAATACCCAGCAAGCCATCAGCAGCCAGATAACCCTGCAACAGGCTAATAATACCACCACCCATGATCATCATGATGAGAAAGGAAGCTCCTTCATTGGTATGCCTGCCTAGTCCAGCAATGGCCAATGTAAAGATGCAAGGCCAGAGTGTAGAGCAAAACAAACCAACAGAGATAAAGGCATATACGCTCACCATGCCATCAGTCAGCATGCCAATCAAAAGCGCTGTAATGCCCATCAGGGAAAAAATCAATAGTTGCCTGGCCGGATTGCCTTTACTTAACAAGTCTCCAATGATGAGTGCAATGATCACCCCTGCATACACATAAAATGGTGTAATGTCATGACTGGCCATTTTATTGATCAACAGAAATGCACCAAAAGCCAGATACGGCATGATGAAACGTAATACAGACTTTAAACTTTGGTTTAAATGAAAAGCACCTACGGAAGATGTCCAACGCCCCATCATTAGTGAGGCCCAGAACAGCGACACAAAAGGTGCCACTTGGTCCGTTGGGAAGGGTGCTCCGTCAGAACCTTTTACGTGTTGTTCCATGAACAATGGCAGATTTGAGGCTGTAGACACCTCTACACCCACATAGACAAAAATAGCGATCATGCCGAGCCAGAGTTGGCTGTGTGCAAGGGCACTGCCTTTCACTGCGGGTACAATGCGGTCGGTTGTATCAGTAGGTGTGGCCACTTTGCTTTCTTCTGTTTCTTGATCCAAGTGGATCTGGTTAGGCACGGAAGAGAACTTAAAGATGAGAGCGGCTATTAAAAAAAGTGCACCCAATACAAGGTAAGGGGTTTTTACTGCAGAGATATCTGCTGCTTTAGCAGCAGAACCAGTGATTGAACCAAAGATAGCAATAGAGACCAATACGGGACCTATGGTGGTACCAAAGTTGTTAATGCCGCCTGCCAAGCTGAGGCGTTGTGAGCCTTGTTGTCTGGGTCCCATGACAATAGCCAAAGGATTGGCTGCGGTCTGCTGCAATGAAAAGCCCAGGCCAACGATAAATAAGCCTGTGATCATCAGGGCGAATGAAGCGGCTTGTGCGGCAGGATAGAACAGCAGGGTGCCAAGAGCCGAGATTATTAGCCCCAGGCATATACCATTTTTGTATCCTATTTTATTGAGAATATCACCTTTACTCCACTTGCTAATGAAAAAATAGATGATAGCGCCTACTGTATAAGCTACATAAAATGCAAAAGATATCATCTGGGATTGCCAGGGCTCGAGGTTGAGTTTTTCTTTGAATACCGGGATTAAAATATCATTACTGGCTGCGACAAAACCCCAGAAAAAAAAGACAGAAACCAGTACCCCAAATTGAGACCATTTGGTTTGTTGAGACATAGTTGCCATTGGTTTTAATGTATTCGAATAAAAAATGTGTTATCGACGAATAATTACTCGTGTTAAAACATTTTTCTATTTGTTAGCATTTAATTAAAAAAGATTTAAAGAAAAGTTTAAAATTTCTTAAACATTTTTTCAAAGTAAAACATAAAAAATGAAAAAGTTTGTTAGTTTCGTAACAATTTTAAAAAGTTTATCTCACTTTTTAAAATTGTAAGTGTTCTTTGACAATCCCAAATAGTTATTCAAGAAAGTGTAAAGGGCAACCTCGACTTGAGCCTGTGGATAAATAGAAATTATATCTAATTAAGTGTTACATTTTAGAAAGTTTAAAAACATTTTTTATTTTTTTAAAAAGTTTTTACCTTTCTGTTAATTTTTTAATAAATCATACTTAATTATTTAAATAAACAGAGTGGATAAGAAGCAGGCCTACCGGCGGCGGTTAGTTCGGGAGTTGTATTTTGCCAGTCC
>CBKWHA010000036.1:0-29443 GCA_966674115.1 uncultured Chitinophagaceae bacterium | reverse complement strand
TTTTTGTAAACTTCCTCTTTAATGGCTAATAATTCTTCTACATCCCTATAGCTTAGGCTAAATCTCAGCTTCAAATATACCGCCTGAAGTATGTTCTCCTTAGGAAAACAATATCCTTTGAACATCTAATTAATGTTTGTCCTTGGCTGCCTTTATTTTATTTATAACCGCAAAAATTAAAAGGATAAGGAAAGCAATAGCCATTAATACAGCAGCAACAAAAAAAATAGCCCTAATCGTCAATAACTGACTTTGAATACCTGAAGATTTCGCTATCATCATATTTGAAATGCCTACAGCTTCGTTGGGAGTATATCCTTTTGATACAAAAAGGCCTTTATATAATTCTTGTCTTTGCAAAAGGATATCATTCTCTGGAATCAGCTTACCCAGAAAGTTTTCTTTAAATTGTTGGTTATAACTTAATTGCAAGGTATAGAACCCGGCAATTGAGTTGTGCACAGCTATAAAGCGAGCATAGGTGCAGATAACAATTCCAGTCATTCCTGTACTTTGGGGAACAGCTGCCATACAAAAGATGGTAATAGGAACAAATAATAACCCGCAGGCAAAACCCTGAAAGAATATAGGTATACAAAGCTCGTTAATCGATAAGTCAGGGGTAAGATGCATGTATACCCATAAATGATAAAAGAACATTACTGCAAATCCGGCTAATAATAATATGGGCAGGTTTTGCTTTTTCGCCAGAATTACCTTTACCGCGATAATTGTTGCTGTTATTACTCCGGCTATGTTAAAGAGCCCGGAATTCGATACATCCGCTGAACTCCAGCCAAGTACTGAAGCTGAATAAGCATAGATCAAGTTTATGCTATCCCTAATTCCATAGAACAGCAACATGAGAAGAAGCGCAAAAATAAATTTGCCGGACCTGAAAACACTCAGATTAATCAATGGTCTTTTCTTCGTTGTTTGCCTGAAGAGGAAAAGCGCTAAAATCACGATAGCGAAAATTGTTGTATATCTGATGGTAGTATCTTCCAACCAGTAGCGTTTTGGCCCATATATCATTACGAATGATATTGCTGCCGCTCCGAACATGAATAAAACAGAACCAGCCCAATCGATTTGATACAAAGGAAAGGGCTTTATAGCAGGCTTAGATTTAAAAATAAAGATACAAAGCAGAATAGCCATTACCTGCAAACCTATAAGACCGTAATATACTGCCGTCCAGTTCGTTCTTAGTACCACCCAGGATGCTCCTATGCCAACTATAAGTCCGCAGGTAAGGACCAGTGAAAAAAACAGGGAAATCCCAACAAGCATTTTCTTTGATTCAGGTAGCGTGGAAAAAATAACAATGAGCATACAGCCCGCAACTATACAGGTAATTACTCCAATTAGAAACCGTAAAATGGAGAACAAAACGAGGTCGTGCACGAATAAGCACCCGATATTCAGAAGGATCCCTATTAAAAATGCCGTTAAAAGATAACTTCGGGTATTAAAGTATCTCACCAACCTGAACTGTATAGGCAGGGTTGTGATAATCCCCGCGTAAGCGATCTGTAAAGCAAAAGAAATATCTTCAGGCTGGGCACCGTAAAAAGAAATTACATGTGCCTGAATAAGACCAAATGAAGCGAACTGTGAAATTGCTGCAAACAATATCAAGATCAGCGAAACCCTGACGAAACCTAAATGCCGGCTTATCCGGTTATTAAAATAAATTGTCTGCGCCATGTTCGTTTATTTTGCTGCTTTTTTTACGCTAACCTTTACATTCATACCCGCTTTGAGTTCTTCCACGTCACGTTCATTGAATATTATTTTAACAGGAACACGCTGAATGATCTTTACAAAATTCCCGGTTGAATTATCAGCCGGCAACAATGAAAATTTTGAACCGGTAGAAGCGGCTATTGCGTCAATTTTCCCATGGAATGTTTTACCCGGGATCGCATCCGCCTCAATTGTAACAGGCTGCCCTACATACATTCCGTGAACCTGGGTTTCTTTAAAATTTGCTATAACCCATTTATTATTTGTATTGACAACGGACACTAATGGTTGCCCTGCCTGTACCTGCTGACCTTCAAGGATAGTTTTTCTTCCTGTATATCCACTGTAAGGAGAAGTGATGACCGTATAACTCAGGTTAAGTCTTGCAAGGTCAAGTAATGCCTCGGCGCGTTTGCGAGCTGCAAAAAGCGAGCTATACCTGGCCTGTAGCTCACGTACTTTGCTATCGCCGGTTTTTAAACTATTTATTGCAGCACTGTAGTCACTTTTAGATACATCATACTTTGTCTGAACCTGTTCGAAGTCAGATAAAGTCACGGCTTCATCATTTAATAGGTTCCTGAATCTTTTTACGTCCTGTTCCTGTTGCCAGAGTCTTGCCTTTGCAGAATTAATCAGATCCCTGTTAACCAGCGTTGAAGTTTTCGCTGATTTTATACTGGCGTCCAATATTTCCAGTTGCGCCCTGGTATCTTCTAGTACAGATTCTGATTCCTTTACTTTCTGGACGTACTCCCTGTTATCTAAAATAACCAATGTATCTCCTTGCATTATTGGTTGGTGCTCCTCAAATAACACAGCCTTTATATAACCACTGGCCCGGGCAGAAACAGGATTAATAAAAGACTCAACCTGTGCATCATTCGTATGCTCATAATTACCTGCATATACAAGATACCGAATAAAATAAAAGAGCGCGATCACGACGACCAATATGGCAACTCCTTTGATAAGCCTGTTTACTAAGCTCGTTTTTATATTTTCTTTAGTTTTCATTATATTTTGTTTTAAAGTTTCCCGGTTATAAAAAGTAAACGGTAGTATATGGCTAAGGCTGCGATATTGGCCTGTATATAATTCAACCTGGATTCCTGGTAAAGATTATCAGCTTCTAAGAGGTCAGTTAACAAGCTGAGTTGATTAGAATACTTGGTGTTTTGTATGTTGTAGTTTGTTTCCGCCTGCTCAATGGATTTTTTAATAACAAGTACCCGGTTTACTGCTTCATTATATTTAATTGCCAAGGCTTTGGCCTCTTGCTGAACATTGTCCTCTATCCAATCCTTCTGCTGTTTTAGCTTTGTCTCTCTCAGGAGGGCTGATTTCACTTTATTTTTATTCTGGTATAGCGATGAAATGTCGTAAGTGAACCTCACACCAACCTGGCCTACTGCGAAAGTTTTTGCCATAGGTGGAAAAACAAGTGTGTTTGGATAGTTAAAACCGTAGCCGCCAAACAAGGTCACAGCCGGAAGATTGAAGGATTTGGCCAACTTTGTCCGGTTTTCCTGAAGTTCAATATTCTTCTGGGCCTTTAAAATTGCATAGGTACCCGAAAAATCCATCAGTAGCCTTTGCAATTCCACACTGTCTGGCTGGATCAACGATGTAGTATCTACCGGAATAATTTTTGTAAACTCATCCAGGTTTAAAAGAGTATTTAATTTTTGATTGCTGATGAGATAATCATTTCTATTCGCGTCTTCACTTAGCAAAACATTTGATAATAAAACATCAGCTCTCAATACATCGCTTTTAGTTACTTTGCCATTTGCATAAAATGCGCTGATATTTTTCGAACGTATCTGGGCCCTGACTACCTGGTCTTTTATAAGATGCCCCTGAAAGTAAAGCCTGATCAAATCCAGGTATTGAAGTGTTACCTGTAATGCTATATTTGCTTCCTGCTCCTTAGTATCTATTGACGCCAACTCACTTTTGCGTTTCAGATCAGTGATTACAGATATCTGCCTGCCACCTGAATACAAATTGAAGGATGCTTCCAATCCTAAAGCCCCGGCATTCGCATTGGGTGGTTTGGTGATCTGATGTGAATGGCCCAGTACACCATCAAAGAGGGTTACCTTGCTATAACGTTGGTAAGATGCATTGCTAAGTATTCGGGGCAAAACACCCATCTTTGCATCCTCTAAATCCAACTGGGTAGCGTTCTCCTCTATTTTCAGCGCCCCTATTAACTTATTTGTTGTTTTTGCGAACCGGATAGCTTCATGTAAGGAGAGTTTAATGGTCACGCTATCCACGGTTTGCGCTTTAAGGCTGGTGACCGATGCTCCGAAAAATAAGGGATAGATGCCAAGCCTTAATATATTTTTAATGCTGATTAGTTTCATTGTTTTATAGTATCTATAGTGTTTTAAGGATTGTTAAGGAATTCATCGCCACGCTCTTGTAATACATATACTTTTAGTATTTCGGTGTCGTACAAAAAGTAAGTGAAAGGCAAGTCCATCGCACAACTCCTGGCAGGAACAGTCGTCTCTTTTTTTATCCATTTGGGCAGTATCATCTCTTCTGCTTCTTGATTGCCGGTCTTATCGAAAAAGTCTTTTGTAATCAGGATATAATTATGACTTGCTATATCATTCTTTAATAGCTCGTGCGCTTCCACTATCGTTTCCCCATAAAGCTTTTTAAATCCGTAGAGTTTATATTCAGCAATGGGGCCAAAATGAATGATTAATTTTAAAGAGAGCTCTGGTAGATGGCGTTGTGTGTTCAATTTCCGAAGCTTCTTTTTGAAAGAGATCAGCATCAACTCATACTGGTTCATCAAATCTTTTAATGTCGGAGGAGGCCCAAATCTGTAAAAGAGTATGGCATCTCCTTCTATTTCCGATACTTTTAAGTTCAGGATGTTGGTTTGCAGAATGATCGAGAGCAACTCAGTTGTGATTTCCTTTCCCAATCTAATATCAGTGTCATGCACAAATTTTGTGAAACCACTTATGTCCGGAATAAAGATGATTCCTTCCTGCTCAGCTTGTGCTTTATTTTCAATACCCTTCATGAGATTTCCGTTTGGAAATGTTTGTACACTCCAAGAATTTAACTTTCTTGTTCTGAAAAGATTTTATGCCTTGATAGATTTGAAATTATTTCTGAACCGGCCCGGCGGATTGCCCGCCAGTTTGGTAAAAATCCGGTTGAAATATTTGGTGTCGTCGTATCCCAGATGTACGGAAATTTCCTTTATGCTTAAATCAGTGTAACAGAGCAACCTTTGACCTTCCCTAAGCATTTCCTGTTGAATAAAGTAAGACGCCGTAAAACCTGTCACCGATTTTATAGTGTCATTCAGGTAGTTTATTGAAAAATTCATCAAACCCGCATAGTCGCTCGGCTTTTTCAAGTCACGGTAATGCTTTCTGACCAGTTGCTTAAATTTTTTTGTAAGCTCGATACTCCTTTGAGAATATTGCCCCGATACAGATTCCGTATTTGCCTGAAATGCTGATGCTATTTTATAGACGCAGGGCGCAGCAAATGCATTAACCGCTTCTTTATGAAGGCTTCCCAAAGCATAATCATTGTAAGTTTGAAACAGAAGTTCAAAATACCGGGTAAACCACTGAAGATCTGAGCCCGATATTGGTAAAACCGGGCCTTTAAACAATGAGTCCTCGATCATCAATCTGGCGTGTTCATCGACAAGTTTATTATCTAGAAACAATATCCAGCCATCAATGTTATTATTAAACTTAACCGCCTGCTGGATCTGTCCTGGAAAGAGAAAAATAAGTCTTTCAGGAGCTACGTGCACCTTCTTAAAATCAACCAATAGCACGGCGCTGCCAGAGGTCAATAGTAAGCATATAAAATGGTCGTTGCGATGTAGTTTACTGATGTCATCGAAAAGTGAAGAAATATAGGCTTCGTTGATCCTATCAATACGAACTCCTGATATATTTTCCTTTAATTGCCAGATAGGTATAAGTATTTTGCCTTTCACCTTATTCAGATTTAAACTACGTTACAAAATTACCCCGTCATGATAGCTGAATTATCCTACTTTTCGCTTCATTTGCTGGACAAATCACATATTTTAGCGTCTACTTTCACTTGTATCGTGGGCCGGGGAGGCAGCAATCACCTGGTGCCCCTGTTGACGAAGCTTAGCAACTACCTTGGTTCCGATGAGGCCTGTGCCTCCAATGACTACAATTTTCATAATTTGATTTTTTAATTGTGCTTGTCCTAAAGAGGCCAACAAAATGCCAATCAATCAAATTATTGACAGTCAATAAGATGGCTAAACGCAGTACTGCTATTTTTCACTGTATTTCGTGAAAGCACGACCGGTTTCACTGCATATAGGGAGGAGAGGGGCAGATGGATCGGTGATGATCAAAGGGCAAAATAATCAGCCTTGGTGATGCCTAACTTTTTCATTTTGGAATGCAACGTATTGCCTGGAATATTCAGTATTTCAGCAGCACCACCTGTACCTGAAATTTTGCCGGCACAGCGTTTCAATGTCTCAATAATATCTTATCAATGGATGTTCAGATAATAGGTGAACTCTTCAAAGCTAAATACCTAGGTATCGCGGAACGTCCTCTAATTTTAGTGGAAATTTATAAGTACCATAATGAACAATTTGCTACTCCTATGGGAAAAGATTATGCACCTGGTACCTTGAGAAAATACAAAACTGCGCTTGTATCACTGGTAGCATTTATATTACGGAAGTATAGCAAGACTGATATATCAATTAAGGAACTCAACGATCAGTTTATTACTGGTTATGAGTTTTATCTGAAGTCTGTTCGTGGCCTGAAGCACAATACGGCAATGGGTATCATCAAAAAACTAAAAAAAGTTGTACGAGGATGTGTAGCCAATGAATGGATGGACAGAGATCCTTTCACGAATTACAAAATGAAAACGACTGAAACGAACCATAGTTACGTAAATGAAACATTGGCAGCGGTTATCGGCTTATGGTCGAAAATTATCTTTATATGCGTTCCGTTATTCGTTTCTATGCTGAGACTACCTCCTAAATCTTCGGTGAGTCCTTGCAGCAATTCCATACCCATTGAAGCCCCGATTTTAGAGTCAAAATCAATAGGAAGTCCGCGTCCATTATCGGTAATACTCAACAAAATCTGGGAATCTGAAATATGAGTCAGAGAAATAGAGATTTTCCCGTCTTTTGTATTTGCAAATGCGTATTTAATCGCGTTGGTAATTGCTTCATTCAGGATCAGCCCTAATGTAATAGCAGACGCATGATTCAATTCAATGTTCTCTATTTGTAGCGAAAACCCGATGTTTTCCCGAATCGAGTAGCTTTCTCGGAGATATTCAACCAGCTCATAGATGTACTCGGGCATACGAATGGTAGACAGCGTCTCGGACTGGTAAAGTTTCTGATGAATAATAGACATTGAATGAATTCTGTTTTGGCTTTCTTTTATAGCAGACAAGGCTTCTTTATTTTTAAGGTAGCTTGACTGGATCTCCAAAAGGCTTGCCACAATGTGAAAGTTATTTTTAACACGATGATGAATTTCTTTAACCAGCCATTCTTTTTCGGTTAGGAGATGTTGTAACTGTTCGTTTTTATGAAGTATAACCTTATTGCTTTGTTGTTTATGCCTGTATTGCCTGTAGAGCAATCCCATAATAATAAACAACAGGGCAATTCCTCCAATAGTGAAATTTTTTACCAGTTTCTCCTGATTAAGACGGTTTTGCTGCAACTGGTTCTTTTGATTCAATACAGTTATTTCATTTTTATTTTTTTTCGTTTCATATTCAACTTCCAATTGCTTTATTTGCCTGCTGGTGGTTTCATTAAAAAGTGAATCATTTAATATTTGATATTTCAGCAGATTTTCTGCCGCTGATTTGT
The DNA here is from genome assembly GCA_966674115.1 of uncultured Chitinophagaceae bacterium. Taxonomy (GTDB): domain Bacteria; phylum Bacteroidota; class Bacteroidia; order Chitinophagales; family Chitinophagaceae; genus Flavisolibacter. The sequence continues at coordinate 21,792 of CBKWHA010000036.1, read as the reverse complement.
AATGACCCAAGGCAGTGTCTAAACGGAACTTGAGATAATAATCTTCTTTAATCCGGTGAGGATCACCGATTTTCCTGCTTAGTGAATCTATTATTCCGATAAACATATTGGCAGATGTATATTGCTTGGACTGCAGGTAAAACCCGATAAGTATAGAATAAAATTTATGCAACATCTTATCCGTAGGGGTGTGAAGTTTGATGAGCTGCAGTATTTGGTTGGAATAGTATTGGACCGCAGAATATTTTTTCAACTCATCATAGATGATTAAATAGGATAAAGGGGCATAAATATAACTTTCGTCAGACTTTGGCTCGAGAAACTTTTTGGGAAGCGTTCGCATAAAAGCCAATGCGTCATCTGGCTTTTTCAAATCAATATAGCTGTTAACTATATTGGCCATCACTTGTAACACCGCATTATTCTCGTTGTGTCTCTGCGCTATCTTCAACGCGGCTTGATAGTAACCGATTGCCTTTTCATTTTCTTTTAACCGGTCCAAAATGATCCCAATATAATTATTGATTTGGCAGAGTGACATGCTGCTGTCCTTTGCGTTTATGGCGCTCTTGAGGGCCATCAAACCATAATTTAGTGCCTGCTTGTAATTACCGTCAGTGTAGTAGATGTTGGAATATAAAATGTATACAGCATGAAGCGCCGTAAAATGTATGGAGTCATAAAGTTGTAAGGATAGATTGAGCTTTTCGAGCGCTTTTGCCCTTTCATCATTTACCGCGTAGAGATCAGCAAGAAATTTAAGACAGTAAGCCTCTTGTTCTATATTACCCGATCGATGAAAAGCTTGAATAGCCAGTTCGACAAGACGGGTTTTCTCGGCGTTCTCAACTGCATTGGCATAGTCATAGTATTCAGATAAACTGAAATAAGCAACTCCTAAATAATATTTATTCTTTCCGTTCTTCAGAAGATCAACAGCTCTTTCTGCCAATTCTTTTCCTTTCTTATTCTGCCGTCGTTCCCTGGCAAGAAGTGATTCCAATAAAATTTGAAATGCATCTGCATCCGCCGATTTTATTTTTGTATTCAGAAGCATAGCCTTGCGCATATACTGTTTGGCCCTGTCAAGATCAATCTCGTTCTCCCCGTATTTGAATATCTGGGCTTGGGCTGCCATAAAATAAATATGCATCCGGTCCGCATCCGATGTGCCTTCATTTAACGATTTCAACAGCGAATCAGCCCACTCTGTTGAGACTCCCTGGCTATAAGTGGTTAGTCGCATCAACGTTAACATTATCACTATTGCTAGCTTGCTAACCATTGTCTTAATGTTTAACTGTTTTTCCTGGCATTCATTTCCTTTCAATGCCCAGCTTTTTCATTCTTGAGTTTAGCGTATTGACATTGATATCGAGAATTTCTGCAGCGCCACCTTTCCCGGAGATTTTCCAGTTGCAGCTTTCAAGCACAGCAAGAATATGATCACGTTCGTTTTCAATCATGGTTTTAAATCCGTTCTTACTGCCCGAGGTTGAATGAGCAGTTCTTTTTGAAACTGGTATATCCAGGGATTCAATAACAGCACCATTTGCAATCACGAGATTTCGTTGGATTGTGTTCTCTAATTCCCTGATATTTCCCGGCCAATCATATTGCATGAGCATGTCTGTAGCCTCTGTTGATAGTACAGGTACCTGTCTGCCTTCCTCCGTGCTATACTTTTTTAAAAAATGATTTGCTAATAGTGGTATATCTTCTTTTCTTTCCCGCAGCGATGGCAATAGTAAAGGAAAAACATTTAGCCGGTAATAAAGGTCAATCCGAAAACGGCCTGCTGCTACTTCTTCTTCCAGGTCTCTGTTAGTAGCAGCAAGAACTCGTACATTAATCTTTTTGGGCTTACCTCCAACTGGTTCAATTTCTCTTTCCTGCAATACCCGCAGAAATTTAACCTGTAATTCAAGTGGTAACTCGCCGATCTCGTCCAGGAAAATTGTTCCTCCATCTGCCAGTTCAAACTTACCTTCCCTTTTAGTGATGGCTCCTGTAAACGAACCTTTTTCATGTCCGAACAGGTCAGATTCTATAAGATTAGCAGGCAGTGTACTGCAATTAACAATGACGAACGGTTTATAACGCCTGGCAGAAGCTTTGTGAATTGAATGGGCTATCAATTCCTTTCCTGTTCCACTTTCACCCAGTATCAGCACGGAGGTATCTGTAGGAGCAACCATTTTGGCACGTTCAAGTGTTTCAAGAAATTTTCGGCTTTTGCCAACCAGGGGACTAAATTCAGGGGGAAGTGCAACCGGCATCATTTTTTGTGATGAAGGGATATTAATTTTTTCAGCCAGTCTGTTTTTGTGCAGGTACAAGGCAACGTCCAGCATGATCAATACATCCTTAGCACGAAAAGGCTTTACCATAAAACCGTAAGGCTTTGTTGGTTTTGCCGCTTCCAATATTTGCTTGTTCGAATTAGCAGATAAATAAACAAAAGCCATATTTTTTTCATTCAGGATTTTGCCAAGATCAATACCTGTACCCTCTCCCTGCAGAAAAATATCTACTAATACCAAATCAGGTTTTTCATTTTCAATAATTGATAATGCAGCAGTAACAGATCGTGCAATAGAACAAGTGGCATATCCTGCGTTGGTGAGTATAACATTAAGACTCTTCGCTTCAATAAATTGATCTTCTACTATCAGGATTTTAGCTTTCAAAGCAAAACTGTTTGTTGTGCTTAATTAGGTTTATTAATCGTTAATAAAATTACAACAGTTATCTCTCCAAACCATAAAACATTCTTTTTCTACAATCTGCTTACGAATTTTTTCAACAATTATTGATATAACAATAATTTATTTCATTGTCAAAAGTTAAAGTGTTGCAAACCAATTATATGAAATACTGGCATACCCTTCGATTTATTGCAAAAGAATTTTCTTCCTAAGGGTGCGAAGAAGAGAGGAAACTGTAAAAAAATAAACATATACACAATGTACAATCAACAAAATGTGGATAAGGTATTATTTGATCTCGTCGGCACCATCCAGAATTTCAGTGATTCAGCGTACACTTATCTCTATCATATTGGGGAGCAGGAAGTTTTAAATCCTTTTCAAAAGAATGACTTCATGAGCATCAATGAAGAAATCACGTCATAAAACTTTAAACATGAAAATTGTAGTTATCGGCGGTAGCGGGCTCATTGGTTCAAAGCTCGTAAACAAGCTTCGCCGGCTTGATCATCAGGTAATAGCCGCATCACCCGCATCAGGTGTAAATACCATTACAGGTCAGGGGCTTGAGGAAGCGTTGAATGATGCAACAGTTGTTGTTGACGTTTCCAATTCTCCATCATTTGAAGACAAAACAGTGATGGATTTTTTCCAAAGGTCTACAACGAATCTGTTGACTGTAGCAACATATGCAAGCGTGAAACATTATATTGCTTTATCGATAGTGGGGACTGACCGTCTCCCGGGAAGTGGTTATCTCCGAGCAAAACTTGTGCAAGAAGATCTGATCAGGGAATCTGGTATTCCTTACAGCATTCTGCGTTCAACTCAATTCTTTGAATTCGCGGGCCTGATAGCACAAGAAGGGACGATCGGCAATGAAGTTCATATTTCAACCAGCACAATACAGCCAATTGCTTCGGATGAAACAGTAGCTGCCTTGACTGGTATCGTGGTCAATCAGCCATTAAATGCTACCATTGAAGTAGGTGGTCCCGTACGTATGCCAATGTCTGAGTTCATTCGCTATTATCTGACTGCAACCGACGACTCTCGTCAATTGATCCCAGATGAGCATGCACTTTATTTTGGTGTTGAATTGAATGATACTTCATTGGTAACGGGTGAAAATGCACGTCTTGGAAAAATTAAATATGAAGATTGGTTCTTTAAACAATTAGTAAAACAGTAATAATTCTCTGCCTTTCGTAACAAAGATGACGGGTGTCAGTTCGTTGAGGCGGCTGTAATAGGCGTGCACTTTCCACCCGTTCGTGCACGGGACAACTCACGTCGGCGCGGTGTCCCCGCGAAAACCGATCAGCTACACAACGAGGCGGCAGGCAGGAATTTTCCACTATAAAAAATTCATCCGCATGCTTTTTCGGCTGCCGTAGCAACAGAAGCGGCTGGCTTACAGGGCAAATTTTGGGAGATACACGACATCATTTTTGAACACCAAAAGACATTGGATACCGATAACCTATTTCGTTTCGCCGTGACCATAATTACATAGAATTAATTCTTCTTTCATAACATTCATCCACTGATTCGAGTCAAAAGGCACTCGTAAAATGGTTGACAACAAAATTGCAATCTCTTTTAAAATCTTCTGTTTATTAGCTACATAAGTAAAATTCTTTATAGATAATTTCCTGCTCTATTTACCAGATGCGCAGAGTCGATAATCCATCAGACTTAAGAAAATTCAGTTATGAAAACAATTAAAATTTCCATATTATACCTGCTGGTTTGCTTTTTATCTCAGGCACAGGATGCAAAGTTGCAATTTATTGACAGCCTGGAAAAGAGAAGTAAACCCCATAAATTGTTATTTGTTTCCTTGGAACGAAAAGATTCTATGGATCTTTCCACCAACACTTCTTTATCACTGCATCATTACTTTTATTTGGACACGGAGCAACATCAGTTAAGATCTGTCCATGTTTACGAAACTTCTAAGGGGTATAAAACAGGAAAGAGGTTTATTTATACATTTTATAAAGGTGAGTTAATCAAAGTAAGGTTTGTTCCTTCTTCCAATCAATGTAAAAGATGCAGGGCTGAATATTTCTTTTCCGATGGAAGGCTCATTGATCGTAAAGAAATCAACCTGGCTTCACAAAATGAGGGTGTGTATCTTCAGCAGGCGAACCTATTTCTTTCTAAGATGCCTGTGCAACTTCCCTTAGACCATTTAGGTAAAAACTATAAAAGAAATGACAAGGAGTAAAATGTAAAATACTTATGCATTATAGCAGTAACTTTTACTTCTTTATGTACGGAAACCAAGAACTTATTTTTTGACATTATTTGTGCCGTTCGTTGATCTTATCATGTAAACATTTGATGATATCAGATGAACTTAAAGAAGACGGTGGAATGAGCCTAATAAATGTAAGATCACCTCCGTTATCTTTCTCAGAAAGTGCATCAAAAATGTTAGGGTGATGCAGTGTAATCATTTAAAATGCTTCTTTTTCCCACCGCATTGCAGCCTTGATCATTCTATTATTCGCTATGCTCATTCGTTCATTCACAAAGCTGCTTTTGGCCAACGCTGCATCTTGCACTTTTTGGGCTGGGAAATCTAATCAAAAGAGTTCTATGTTTTTTCCATTAGTGACGCAATATTATTTGAAAAACCATAAATTATGACATAAAAATCTAATGCGTTAGTCTTTTGTCATAATGTATCGACATTCAACAAAAACCTACCTCCAGAATTGTTTAATTATGGATTCTGAAAAACAATTTTTGCTGATAAAAAATATTTGTCTATAAATTTGATCAAACTTTAGGGGTGCCGCATAGGCTGAGATTTTACCCTTTGCACCTGATCAGGTTAATGCCTGCGTAGGGAAAAGTGATGAGCATTTTCTTGTCCAAGCGTTTATCTTGCTCGTGTACCTCCTAAAGTAATTTTTAATCTGATTTATGGAGGTCAATATCAACAATCAACAAGTTTCGGTAGAAGAAAATACTTCTCTTTATACTCTTTTGTCTCAAAATGAACTGACAGAAAAAAGGGGTATTGCAGTAGCTGTCAACAACAAGGTTCTACCCAAAGCAAATTGGGCTACATACCAATTGCAAAACCATGATAAGATAACCATAATCCGCGCTACACAAGGTGGTTAAATAGTCAATTTATAATAAAATCAAAAATGAAGAAGGATAAAATACCTGATGCAGGTGTGATCAGCAGAGCACCTTTTCCTAACTCAAAAAAAATTTATGTTCCGGGCAAACTGCATCCCATACAAGTGGCCATGCGTGAAATTACATTGAACGATACACACGATAAGTTGAATGGCTCAATAGAGAAAAATGCGCCTGTAACGGTATATGATACCAGCGGACCTTACACCGATGCATCAATTGATATTGATGTAAGAAAGGGCCTTCCTCGCTTAAGGGAGCAATGGATCAAAAAAAGAGGCGATGTAGAAGAATTGCCGGCACTTACATCAAAGTATGGACAAATGCGCCTGCAGGATAAAAACCTGGACGAGCTGCGCTTTATGCATACAGCAAAACCCTATAAAGCTAAGCCTGACAAGAATGTCACACAACTGCGCTATGCAAAAAAGGGTATCATCACTCCGGAAATGGAATATATTGCCATTCGCGAGAATCAGCGAATTGAGGAATTGTATGTCGCAAATGACAATCTCTGGCAACAGCATAAAGGAAACAGCTTTGGCGCCAATACGCCACACAAATTGATCACCCCTGAATTTGTTCGTGATGAAATAGCCGCAGGCAGAGCCATCATTCCAGCCAATATCAATCACCCGGAAACAGAACCAATGATCATTGGTCGCAATTTTTTGGTGAAGATCAATGCTAACATTGGTAATTCAGCAGTTACTTCTTCCATAGAAGAAGAAGTGGAGAAAATGGTATGGGCTATCCGTTGGGGTGCAGATACGGTAATGGACCTTTCAACTGGAAAGAATATTCACGAAACCAGGGAATGGATCATTCGCAATTCGCCAGTGCCTATTGGTACTGTGCCTATTTACCAGGCTTTGGAAAAAGTAAATGGTAAGGCAGAAGACTTGACTTGGGAAATTTTCAGAGATACTTTGATTGAACAGGCAGAACAAGGTGTGGATTATTTTACAATTCATGCAGGTGTATTATTACGCTATATACCATTGACTGCAAAAAGAGTGACCGGCATTGTTTCGCGGGGTGGAAGCATTATGGCCAAATGGTGCCTGGCTCATCATAAGGAAAACTTCCTGTACACGCACTTTGAAGAAATATGTGAGATCATGAAGGCATATGACGTAAGCTTTTCACTAGGTGATGGCCTTCGCCCAGGCTCAATTGCCGATGCCAATGATGCTGCTCAATTTGGTGAGTTGGAGACCCTGGGTGAACTCACTAAGATCGCTTGGAAGCACGATGTGCAGGTAATGATTGAAGGACCAGGTCACGTACCCATGCATTTGATAAAAGAGAACATGGATAAACAATTGAAAGAATGTCATGAAGCACCGTTTTATACACTCGGCCCACTGACAACTGATATCGCTCCCGGTTATGATCATATTACTTCTGCCATTGGCGCTGCGATGATCGGTTGGTTTGGTACAGCTATGTTGTGTTATGTTACACCTAAAGAACATCTTGGCTTACCAAATAAGAAAGATGTAAAAGATGGCGTAATTACTTATAAGCTCGCAGCTCATGCGGCTGATTTGGCTAAAGGCCACCCGGGTGCACAATATAGGGATAATGCACTGAGTAAGGCTCGTTTTGAATTCCGATGGGAAGATCAGTTCAATCTTTCATTAGATCCAGAAACGGCTCGCGAGTTTCATGACGAAACCCTGCCTGCTGAAGGTGCAAAACTTGCTCACTTTTGTTCCATGTGCGGTCCTCACTTCTGTAGTATGAAAATAACCCAGGACGTTCGCAAGTATGCTGAAGAAAAAGGATTAAATATGGATGAAAACATATTGCAGGAGGGCATGAAAGAAATGTCTGAAGAATTTAAAAAAGCGGGTTCTGAAATTTATTTATAATGCTGGACAGGCTGATTGTAATTACTGCACCGGACTTTATTAAAAATGAAGCAGAAACATGGATGCAGCTATTTGATCTTGGATTACAAAAGCTGCACGTCAGGAAGCCAGGATGGGATGAAAAAGAAATAGCGGGCTTGTTAGAACAGGTTCCTACAAGTTGGAAAAAAAGAATAGTAATTCACCATCATACCGACATCACGCAAAAAATAGGATTAGGTGGTGTCCATCTTTCTTTTCAAAATAAAGCCAAGAGGGATAGTTCAGAATATTCTGTTTCATATTCAGTACATAACTGGTCAGAGATGACAAATATTATCTATGAGTGTGACTATGTTTTGATCAGCCCTGTTTTTGACAGCATTTCAAAGAACGGTTACACACAAAATGCAACGCTTCAATCAATACCTGGGGAGTTCACTGGTAAAAAGATATTCGCTTTGGGCGGTATAAACGATCAGAATATCAGCAGTGTTTTTCAGATGGGTTATTATGGTGCAGCGCTCTTGGGTTACTTGTGGGAAGAGCCCGCTACAGCAATAAATAAATGGCAACAACTACTGTTAAATTGGAACCAATGAAGAAGAAAACATCCAGGCCATTTGCAATGAGCATCGCTGGCTTTGACCCAAGTGGAGGAGCAGGTATATTGGCTGATATAAAAACATTTGAGCAGTTACATGTGTATGGTTTGGGTGTGCTTACAGCCAATACATTTCAGAATGATATAACCGTACAAAGCGTGGATTGGTTACCTATAAGCGACATCCTGAAGCAAATAGATATCTTATATCAACGTTTTAAGGTTGATTTCTATAAAATAGGAATTGTAAAATCAAGCGATGACCTGGCAAGAATCAAAGAACATATCATCCGGCAAAACCCTAATGCCGTAATTATTTGGGATCCCGTCCTTTGTTCTTCTTCAGGATATGATTTCTTTACCAACAGCCAGCCAATAGAAGATTTATTGAGCCGTATTTCCTTGGTAACACCTAACCTTCCTGAATTTGAAAACTTGTTCGAGACAGAAGAAAAAGCATTGAAGTTATCCGCCAATACCTGTATATACTTAAAAGGAGGGCATAATCAGGAAAACCTAGGAGTTGACTATTTATTCTCCCGGCAAGTGAAGCATGTCTTTGAACCAAAAATATGGGAAGTGGCAGGTAAGCACGGTTCTGGCTGTGTCCTGTCATCGGCTATTTGCGCCCATGCAGCAATGGGATATTCCCCAAATGAAGCATGTCTTAAAAGTAAAAGATACATGGAAAGAGTTCTGTCATCCAATGATACATGGTTAGGATGGCATTCAAATGAATGAAACTAATGGAACGATTACAATTTATATCACAGGAAAACAAAGATCAATCACACTTGCAAAGCATTGAAGCAGCTTGCAAAGCTGGTGTTAAATGGATCCAGCTTCGGGTGAAAGAGAAAAGTGAAGAAGAGGTCTATCAAATGGCACAACAAGCAAAATCTATTTGTGAGGCATTCCGGGCAAAGTTGATTATAAACGATCATCCTGCTATAGCTAAAGCTGTTAAATCAGATGGTGTTCACCTCGGCAAAGAAGATATGCCGGTTACAGTGGCTAGAGAATTAGTAGGACATGAATGTATAATCGGTGCTACCGCCAATACTTTTGAAGACATTGAAAAACATTATAATAATGGGGCTGATTACATCGGCTTAGGCCCATACAGGTATACCTCTACGAAGAAAAACCTTAGTCCTATTTTAGGATTAGAAGGCTACCAAAGGATTTTGAATCAATGTCGTTCTGCAAATATCCATACACCAATTATAGCAATTGGTGGTATCGACCTCGCAGATATTGAACAGATTATAAAAACAGGTGTACATGGTATTGCCATTTCGTCCCATATTGCTTTAGCACAAGATAAAATGCAAGTGGTTGACTTAATTAAAAAACAATTTAATAACTGCCTTCAGAATTTATGTTAACGATAGCCAACAAAGCATTCCGGTCCCGCTTATTTACCGGTACAGGGAAATTCAGCAGCGCACAGCAAATGGAGGCTGCCCTTTTAGAAAGTGGATCTGAATTAGTAACGGTAGCGCTGAAGCGGGTAGATATCACCAATGAACAGGATGATATATTGATGCACTTGCAGCATTCCCATATCAATTTGCTGCCCAATACTTCAGGCGTAAGAACTGCTAAAGAAGCTGTTTTTGCAGCACAACTGGCAAGAGAAGCTTTGGAAACCAATTGGCTGAAGCTGGAAATTCATCCCGACCCGAAATATCTTTTGCCAGACCCCATTGAAACACTAAAGGCCGCCGAAGAATTGGTAAAACTTGGCTTTGTCGTTTTGCCGTACATCCATGCTGACCCGGTTTTGTGTAAGCGCCTGGAAGAAGTCGGTGTTTCGGCAGTAATGCCTTTGGGGGCGCCCATAGGAAGTAATAAGGGCTTACAGACTATCGACTTCCTCAAAATAATTATTGATCAAAGCAACGTGCCGGTCATAATTGATGCAGGCATTGGTGCACCTTCAGATGCTGCTAAAGCAATGGAATTGGGTGCTGATGCTGTATTGGTGAATACAGCCATTGCCGTTTCCGGAAACCCGGTAGCTATGGCACGTGCATTCCGTATGGCAGTAGAAGCAGGCCGGATGGCTTTCGAAGCAAAACTGGCAAAGCCGGTAAAAATAGCAGAAGCTAGTAGTCCCTTAACCATGTTCTTAGAAGAGTTATGAGCTTTTTACAACTATTCGAATCGTTCAATTGGAACGAGGTCAGGCAAAGTATTTATGAAAAGAAAGCGGTAGATGTGGAAACCGCTCTGCATAAATCTCACCGCGATCTGGAGGATTTTAAAGCGCTGATTGCTCCGGCTGCAGCTCCTTATCTGGAGCCAATGGCTACACTTAGCCATCAATTAACAGCAAAGCGCTTTGGTAAAACCATACAGATGTATATTCCGTTGTACCTCTCCAACGAATGCCAAAACATCTGCACTTATTGTGGGTTTAGCTATGATAACCACTTACCGCGAAGAACATTAACAGCCGGCGAAATATTACAGGAAGTGGAACAAATCAAAGGCTTGGGCTACGACCATGTACTTCTGGTAACAGGCGAGGCGAACAAAACAGTGGGAGTTGACTATTTTGAAAAAGCATTAAAAATAATAAGTCCTCATTTTTCCCACATTTCAATGGAAGTGCAACCCTTGGACCAGGAGGAATATAAAACATTGATTACACTTGGCCTGAACGCTGTCCTTGTATATCAAGAAACCTACCATAAAGAAGATTATAAAATACACCATCCGAAAGGAAAAAAATCAAATTTCAATTATCGTTTGGAAACACCCGATAGATTGGGTAAAGCCGGTATTCATAAAATAGGGTTAGGCGTTTTGATAGGCTTGGAAGACTGGCGTACAGATAGCTTTTTTACTGCCTTACATCTCAACTATCTTGAAAAGAAATACTGGAAGACTAAGTACTCTGTTTCCTTTCCAAGGCTTCGTCCATATTCGGGTTCTTTACCTCCGAAGGTGGAAATGTCAGACAGGGAATTAGTGCAATTGATTTGTGCTTACAGGATCTTTAATGAAGAACTGGAATTATCCCTTTCTACAAGAGAATCTGAGAAATTCAGGAACAATGTAATTAGGCTGGGGATTACTTCTATGAGTGCCGGTTCTAAAACAAATCCGGGGGGCTATATCGTTGATCCGCAATCCCTGGAGCAATTTGAGATCAATGATGAACGGTCCCCTCAGCAAATGGTAGAAATCATGAAACAACAAGGCTACGAACCGGTATGGAAAGACTGGGATCATGCGTTAACATCAACAGCTCAATAATGTTTTCTGTAGAAGAAAAAGAAAGATATAGCCGCCACTTTAATTTAGATGGCTTTGGTGCAGATGCCCAGTTGAAATTAAAAAATGCCCGTGTGCTTGTAGTAGGAGCCGGTGGCCTGGGATGTCCTGCTTTGATGTATCTAGCTGCGGCAGGTGTTGGTACCATTGGGATTGCTGATTTTGATAAGGTTGCTCTTTCCAATCTCCAACGCCAGGTATTATACACGATCCAGGACATAGGAAAGAATAAAACATTAGCTGCACAGGAAAGACTAGTTGCATTAAATCCTAATATCAGTTTTCAGGCAATTACCGAAAAAATAGTTCCTGAAAATGCACTTGATGTGCTCCTTTCTTATGATGTCATTATAGATGGATCTGATAATTTCGCTACCCGCTACTTATTGAACGATGCCTGTGTCATATTGAAAAAACCATTGGTCTATGGTGCCATATTTAAGTTTGAAGGACAGGTTTCCGTATTCAATTGGAAAGAGGGGCCGACTTACCGTTGCCTTTTTCCTGAACCTCCCCTGGAAGGAGAAATGCCATCCTGTGGAGAAATAGGTGTATTAGGCGTTTTGCCTGGCATTATAGGCACCTGGCAGGCTGCAGAAACCATTAAGCTCATTACCGGCATCGGTCAACCCTTAAGTGGTAAACTACTTAGAATGAATTTGCTGGGCAACCATCTGGAAACATTCAACTTTAGCCCAATAGATGGAAATAAATGTATTGAACATTTAGGTACTTACGATAATGGTATCTGTGACCTTTCAATTGCTGAAATCGATCGGTACACTTTGCTACAATGGCTAAATGAAAAAGAAATTCAACTGATTGATGTGCGCGAACTTCAGGAATACGAGACCTTTAATATAGGTGGGAGACATATGCCCTTATCCACTTTACGTCAAAGAATAGAGGAGATCGATCCGGCTATGATTACTGTGGTTCATTGCCAATCTGGCATCCGCTCAAAACAAGCTATTCGCATACTTAAAGAGCACTATAGGCATATGAAGCTATATAATCTGAAAAATGGTTTAAAAGATGGGTTACCTTGATATATTGATCAGTATAAATTAAACAATTGCGTTATTTGAACTTTTCACCAATCACCATTGACCATTCACGATCCAACTATCATACTACTCAATTTAATTCGGTATTACTTGATTAAAAGTGTTAATGAGTAGTTGCCTTTAAAAAAGACAATAAACTCTGCAATTAGTCTTTATTACATTGATTATTAGAAATATTCATCATTCTGCTGACTTTTCTCTTTTCCCCTGTGATTTTTCTCTTGTTTGAAAATATTTGCATTATTGTAACTTCGCCCCGCATTATAAATTAAACTTTTTAAAACATGAGCTCAGTAAAAGTCGCAATTAACGGTTTCGGACGTATCGGCCGTTTGGTTTACCGTCAGATTTTTAACATGGAAGGCATTGATGTTGTTGCTATCAACGACCTTACCAGTCCTAAAGTTTTAGCCCACCTTTTAAAGTACGACACTGCGCAAGGTCGCTTCAATGCAGACGTTAAAGCAACAGAAAATTCAATCATCGTTAAAGGCCACGAAGTAAAGATCTATGCACAGAAAAATCCTGCTGAAATTCCTTGGGGACAGCATGATGTGGATGTGGTTTTAGAGTGCACTGGTTTCTTCACTGATAAAGCAAAAGCTGAAGCTCACCTGCAAGCTGGTGCAAAGAAAGTTGTGATTTCTGCTCCTGCTACCGGCGATCTGAAAACAATCGTTTACAATGTAAACCATGATATCCTGGATGGCACCGAAACTGTGATCAGTTGTGCCTCTTGTACTACCAACTGCTTGGCACCAATGGCTAAAGTATTAGAAGATACTTACGGCATCGTGTCTGGTTTGATGACTACTATCCACGCTTATACCAACGACCAAAACACTCAGGATGCGCCCCACCCTAAAGGTGATTTGCGTCGTGCCCGTGCAGCCGCTCAAAATATCGTGCCTAACAGTACCGGTGCTGCTAAAGCAATTGGCCTGGTTCTGCCAAAATTGAAAGGCAAATTAGATGGTACTGCTCAACGTGTGCCAACCCTGACTGGTTCCTTAACTGAATTGGTAACGATCTTGAATAAAAAAGTTACTGCCGAAGAGGTTAATGCAGCCATGAAAGCAGCAGCTAATGAAAGCTACGGTTACACTGAAGATGAGATCGTAAGCAGTGATATCATCGGTATGGAATATGGTTCACTGTTCGATGCTACGCAAACCAAGGTATTGTCTAATGGCGATACGCAACTGGTGAAAACTGTTAGCTGGTACGACAACGAAATGAGCTATGTTTCTCAGTTGGTTCGCACTGTTAAATATTTTGCACAGTTGATTAAGAAATAATAAGTCGAAAGCGGCACAAAATAGTGCCGCTTTTTTTAGGCTTTCTTATTGCTATACTTTTAGATGCTTAACAAAATCGTAATCAACTTATTATGAGCAAATTCCAACAGTTCAATTTTAACGGGAAAAAAGCCTTGATCCGTGTGGACTTCAACGTTCCTTTGGATAAGGAGTTTAATATTACAGATGATACGCGCATCAGAGCCGCTATTCCTACGATCAAAAAAATACTAAACGATGGCGGCAGCGTTATTTTAATGTCACACCTTGGCCGTCCAAAAGAAGGTCCCACAGAAAAATATTCATTAAATCACTTAGTAGCTCATTTAAGCAAGTTGCTCGGCACTAATGTAATTTTTGCTGATGATTGCATAGGCGAAGATGCTGTCCAAAAAGCACAGAACCTGAAAAGCGGTGAAGTATTGTTACTGGAAAATCTTCGCTTTTACAAACAGGAAGAAAAAGGTGATGAAGCTTTTGCTGAAAAATTGTCTAAACTGGGTGACGTGTATGTGAATGATGCCTTCGGTACAGCCCACCGAGCTCATGCTTCAACTGCTATAATTGCTAAATTCTTTGCTCCGGAGGTCCGTATGTTCGGTCTTTTAATGGAGGGCGAAGTAAGTAGCGCAGAAAAGGTTTTGCATAGTTCAGAAAAACCATTCACTGCTATCATCGGCGGTGCCAAGGTTTCTGATAAAATTCTGATCATTGAAAACCTTTTAGAGAAAGCTACCGATATTATCATTGGTGGTGGTATGGCTTATACATTCTTTAAGGCTTGTGAAGGTCATATTGGTAATTCACTTTGCGAAGAAGACCGTTTGGATACTGCTCGTGATTTATTGAAAAAAGCAGAGGCAAAGGGCGTTTGCATTCACCTGCCTACCGATTCCATCATTGCCGATAAGTTTGCAAATGATGCTACGATCTCTTCTTCTTTAAGCAATACAATTCCTGATGGTTGGATGGGACTTGATATCGGGTCTCAGGCTTGCGAACAATTTACTAAGATCATTAAGAACTCTAAGACAATTCTATGGAATGGTCCAATGGGTGTGTTCGAAATGGAAAATTTCCAGCACGGAACAAAAGCTATTGCCCAAGCCGTTGTTGATGCTACTAAAAAAGGATCCTTCTCCTTAGTAGGTGGCGGTGATAGCGTAGCCGCTGTAAACAAGTTTGGCTTTGCCGATCAAGTGAGCTATGTATCAACCGGCGGCGGCGCCATGCTCGAGTATTTCGAAGGAAAAGAATTACCTGGTATTGCAGCTATTAAATAAAAGCAGGACTAAGCAGCAGCCCAGCCGAACCCCCGGCCCCTAAAGGGGAGGGCTCGGTACATTCCTAAACCCTATAGGGGAACTGCCAACACACAAATACCTTACAGTTACATAGAAACAAAGCCCTCAGCTAATACAAAGTTGAGGGCTTTATAGACCAAGGCATGGCAGCGCGGATGCTCCTCTTTAGGGGCTGGGGGTGAGCCAGGGCCGTCACTCTACTTTACCAATCACTATTATTTTATCATTTCCGCCATTACTCGTACTAAAATATACTTTGCCATTCGGCGCAATGCAAATATCCCTTAACCGGCCGTACTTGTTGGTATAAAATTGCTTTTCTTCAACAATCTCTGTTTGTGCATCGTTCAGTTTCAATTGGTATAGCCGGCTGTTTTTTAATGTCATCAGCAATAATGAATTTTTCCATTGTGGAATGTAGTTGCTGTTGTAATATTCAAGGCCGCAAGTGGCAATAGTTGGTGTCCAGGATTTTATAGGCTCTTTTACTTCATTTGTGTTACAGAAGCTTTGTTCACTGGTTGTATTGCAAGGGCCCTGCACATTGGGCCAGCCATAATTCCTTCCTTTTTCAATGATATTGATTTCATCATCAGAACTGGGCCCGTGTTCTGAACTAAACATTTTATTGCCTGCCATTACCAACCCCTGCGCATTACGGTGCCCCCAACTCCATACTGGATTATTATTGATGGGGTTATCTGAAGGAATGCTTCCATCTAAATTGAGGCGCAAGATCTTACCATTCAATGAAGAGGTATTTTGCGAATGAGTTGAATTGGCTGCATCACCCGTAGTAACAAAAAGTTTATTATTGACAATCAGCAGCCGGCTGCCATTATGGATATTGGCTGCTGCTATATTGTCTAATAATATTGTCGGATTACTCAAAGAGTTGTTGTTGTAAGTAAATCGTACCACCTTTTCCTTATAGCCATTATTGTTATAGTTATATACAACATATACATACGGGTTGCTGGAAAAATTCGGATGAATTGCCATCCCAAGTAATCCGCCTTCGCCCTTGCTTTGCACTTCTGAAATAGTATGTATGGGAGTAACGGAACCATTATCCGGGTTCACTCTGCTGATGCGGCCTCCCCGCTCAGTCACCCAGATAAAATTATCTGGTCCCCACAATAGCTCCCATGGATGGTTTAAGTTTTGAGCAATTACTTTGTCTTCCAATTGTACAGGTTCGGAGGGTATATCAGTTGTGTCAGAGGGTGTATTTGATGTAGTTCCTGTGCTCTTTTCACAACTTACAAAAGCAATAACAGTCAAGCTTAACAGAAGGATGCGGCAAGTCACGGTATGGCATTTTGTCTATAAAACGAAAAATGTTATGCCGTGGTATAATAGTTGAGTTATCAAAAAGCAAAACTTTCATCCTAATTTTAATTAAAATAAACTATCTAAAATGAAAGGACGTTCATTGACCACGATCATAATTGTAGGTCTTTTGGTGATTTTGTTATTTTGGGGATGTAGCGGGTATAATAATCTTGTTAGAGAAGATGAAACTGTAAAGAAAACCTGGAATTATGTACAGTCACAATACCAGCGCAGGGCTGATCTGATTCCAAACCTGGTAAATACGGTCAAAGGTGAAGCTAACTTTGAGCGGGGCACACTTACTGATGTGATCAACGCTAGAGCTAAAGCTACTTCCGTTCAGGTGAGTCCGGAAAATCTGACAAATGAGAACATTCAGAAGTTCCAGGAAGCACAAAGCCAGTTATCGGGCGCGCTAAGCCGGTTATTGGTAACTGTTGAGCGTTATCCAAACCTTCGGGCCAATGACGCCTTTCGCAATTTGCAAACCCAATTGGAAGGAACTGAAAACCGTATTGCTGTGGCTCGTAATGACTTTAATGACGCCGTTCAAGTCTATAACACTAAAGTCCGTGTATTCCCCACCAATATATTTGCTGGCATTATGGGCTTCAGACAACGGGAAGGCTTTACTGCCGATCCTGGTTCTCAAGCTGCACCTAGAGTAGATTTTGGAGAGAACAGGCAACCATCTGTAAACTTTGACACAACCCGATAACAAGTGAAACTATTTCCCTGGCAACACGAAAAAGATTTCTTTACTCCTGAGGAGAAAGAACGCATACTTGATGCCATTCGCAAGGCCGAACAACGCACCAGTGGCGAGGTTCGGCTTTTTATTGAATCTCATTGCCGTTTCGTAGATGCATTAGACCGGGCAAAGGAAATTTTCTTCCAATTGGGGATGGAAAAAACCAAAGAACGCAATGCATCTATAATTTATGTGGCTCTAAAAGACCGTCAGGCTGCAATTTTTGGTGATGAAGGCATCCATGAGAAAGTAGGGCCAAAATATTGGGAAGAAGAAGTGAATAAAATGCTGGTCAACTTCAAACATCAGCACCTGGCCGACGGCCTGGTACAATGTATCTCTGATATTGGTGAAGCTTTACATCAGCATTTTCCCTACGATCGGGATACAGATAAAAACGAATTGCCCGATGAAATAATCTTTGGTAAATAAACAAGCCACAAAGCAGTACGGCCAAAGATCACGTGTACTCTTGTATTGGTCCCTGAAACAATTTCTGCAAAATAGCATGCTATTCACCATTGACCATTCACCATTGACCGTTCACGTTTTACAGCCTTTAAGCTGATCTATATACCTCCATGAAAAAAATACTTTTCGCATTTTTTATTATAATCTCTTTCTGTGCCCACGCACAGATAGATAAGGTAATTCCGCCAAAACCCACTCCTCCGCGATTGGTGAACGACTTTGCCAACATCCTTACACCAGAACAGGAGCATGCCTTAGAGCAAAAACTTGTGGCCTATGATGACAGCACTTCAACGCAAATAGCTGTTGTAACCATGGAAACACTCCAGGATTATCCCATTGAAGACGTTGCGTTACAGATCCTGAGACGATGGGGGGTAGGCGGAGAGGATAATAATAACGGTGCAGTGATTTTGGTAGCTGTAAAAGATAGAAAGATTCGCATTGAGACTGGTTATGGGTTGGAAGGAGCTGTTCCTGATATCACAGCAAAGCAGATAATCGATAACGATATCACTCCTAATTTCCGTAATGAAAACTATTACCGTGGTCTTGATGAAGCTACCGGTTCTATTATAAGAGCTGCTGCTGGCGAATACCAAGCACCAGAAGGATACGGTAACAGGAGAGGGAAGGGTGGGGGCGTTAGCCTCGGAAAGATCATCCTGGCTTTTATTATCTTGATGGTGATCATGGGCATGTTTGGTGGCGGTAACAGGGGAGGAGGATTTATGTCCCGCCGTGGTTACAGGCGCTTTGGTGGTCCCGTTATTTTCCCTGGTAGTTTTGGTGGCGGCGGTGGCTGGTCTGGTGGAGGAGGCGGTTGGTCTGGTGGTGGCGGAGGTGGCAGTTTTGGAGGCTTTGGTGGCGGCGGAGGAGGCGGTGGTGGTGCCAGCGGAGGTTGGTAAATAAATAAAAGATCCCTAGCTGAGCCATCAGCCAGGGATCACCCCCTAAAACAAATGCACAAATAACTTATTCCACTTCCAACCCACAATCCATCTTTCCAATCCTATCACTCACAATCCACAATCCAAAACCTATAACCCCTAACCAATTTGCCTATTGCCTATTCCCCACCCATAACTCATAACCCGTAACTCATCATTCGTCACTTTGAACTCCCAAATTCACATTCCCTTCTTCTTCAATTGCTCTCCAATATACCCAGCCTGTCCGCTCTGTCCTGCTGCAGTCTTTGCCTTTTGTACATTTTGCAATAAGGTCTCAATAAAAGGAACTATTTGCGCCTTATAATTTTCAGGTATTTGGCCACTAAACTCCAATATGGCATCAATCCCACGTTTAAAATCTTCATCAGATTTTAATTTCACGAGGTATTGTGCTAAAGGCTGTATTGCTTCCAACTTTGCCTGGCCTAATGGCATATCTTCAAAGTTGGTTAAGATCACATCTGCACTGCTCTCATCTCCCGCCTGGATCATAATGTTTGTAACGGCCCCTGCCAATTCTCCTTTTATTTTACCCTGTGCAAGTCGTTTGGCTTCAGCGTAGGCTTGCTCGCTGTTGATGTTGCTCAATATATTCAGTGCATTACCGGCAACAGTGTAAGATGAATCATTCACTGCATTACGAATGAGCGTACTATACTTGTTAACATCATATTCCCCCAGCTTCGCAATAGCTGCTGCACGAACTGTCCGTTTTTCATCTTTCTCAGCCAGTCTTGCTATTATACTTTCAGCTCCCGCTTTCAGTGTTTGATTTTTCAAATCGATCTTGCCAATGGCATAAGAGCGCAAGCCATAATATTTATCTTGTAATGCACCTAATAAGATCTCATTGGCCTTTGCATCTGCCTGGTTCGTAGCCGCAGCATCAATAGCCTCTCTGCGATCTAGGTAATTACGCGCATGTTTAAATTGATACAGGTACTCACTCAGGGTTTTATTTTCCTTTTTCTCTGCCAACAACATCTTATCAGCATCAAAATTCACCAGGTCTGGTCTTGTTGCAGAAGCAAAACTGAATGTGTCTACTCTGTTTCTAACCCATACAGGATAGCGTGTCCGGTTATTTCCATTATAAACATCAATGGCTACAGGAAGTATGAATGGATTTTCACTGTCTTGCGTTTGCGATACAATAACTTGTGCCTGTTTAGCTTGTTCATCGTAGTTATAGGTTATATTCAGTTTGGGATGCCCGGCACCAAAATACCATTGATTCCAGAACCAGTTCAGATCCTTACCTGTAATTTCTTCAAAAGCTAAACGTAGCTGGTGTGCTTCGGCTGCTTTGTATTTATAATTTGTTAGATACAGGTTCAATGTTTTGAAAAATGCACTATCACCAACAAAATTGCGCAACATGTGCAGTATCCGACCTCCTTTATTATAGCTTACAGCGTCAAACATATCTTCTTTGTCCCTGTAATAAAAACGCACCAGATCTTTCTTTTCACTTCCGCTCATAAGGTATCCTTGCGTTTCTTCAAGCCCGTGGGCATCCGCAGCATCTTTTCCATACTTATACTCGTTCCACAGATATTCGCTGTAATTCGCAAATGATTCATTAAGTGTTAGGTTGCTCCAGCTTTCAGTGGTTACAAGGTCCCCAAACCACTGGTGAAATAGTTCGTGGGCAATCACATTTTCCCATCTGTTTCCATCTGTTAACTCTCGCGCATCCTGTTGTGCAGATTCCTGGTGCAGGGTAGCTGTTGTATTTTCCATAGCGCCACTTACATAATCCCTTCCTACAATCTGAGCATATTTTACCCATGGATATTCAAGACCAGTAATTTTCGAAAAGAATTTCATCATCTCAGGGGTATTGCCAAAAATTCTTTTAGCTACCGGAGCATATTCCTTTTCTACATAATAATTCACCTCTTTCCCCTTATAGCTATCTTTTACAATAGCATAATCACCTATACCAATAAAAAACAGGTAGGGCGCATGAGGTTGGTCCATTTTCCAGTGATCAGTCCTCGTACCATCTTCATTGTTTTTTTGACTCACCAGTTTACCATTGCTCAGCGACACATATTTAGAGGGTACAGTCAATATAAATTCCTGGGTGGTTTTCTGATTGGGCTTATCAATGGTAGGAACATAAACTGATGTGGCTTCTGTCTCTCCCTGCGTCCAGATCTGAGTTGGCTTGTTTTTATCCTCACCACGCGGGTTGACAAAATATAAACCCTTTGCATTGGTTATGGCAGCACTGCCCTTTGCTTTAAATTCATCTGGTTTTGCAGTGTAATCAATATAGATGGTGTAAACTTCACCGCCTTTATAAGTTTTATCAAGATCAATATCAAGTTGCAGACCATCATATTTATACTTTAACTGTATATTCTTCCCGCCCTTAACAATGGATACCTGTTTAACTTCCATTCCCTTTGCATCCAGCAACAGAGAATCAGTCGGGTAAAAATGAGGTTTTAAACTAATCCAAACCTTCCCATCCAACTGCGATTTCGAATAATCAAACTTTGCATCAAGTTTGGTATGTACCAGGTCATTAATTTTTTCAGAGGTTGCTCTGTATACCTTTAATGCCGTCGAATCCGAATTTGTTTCCTGAGCTTCCAGGCCTAATGCCAATACACAATAAAGACTAAAAAATACCAATCGTTTCATATATAATATTTACTATGGATAAAAATACAGTTTCTACCACTTCCATAAATTCACCGTTCGTCAATTTTACCATTTGTCAACCAAACACGCATAATTTCTATTAAAATAATTTATTATTCCTGACTTTCTTTCATTCCCAAGGCTGCTATTTCAGTTATTCACTTCCTCTTCCATATTTATTCATTATTGCAAATTCCCTCCGCCAAACTTAAAATACTTACACTTTAACAGCGGTTTAAAAATGGATAAGCGGTTCCGGTAATATAGGCGACAAATTTTAACTTACATGTGATGGCGATGAAAAAGTTGCTTTTTTTAGCTATATTATTCTGTATTGGATCAT